>CAYHKI010000018.1:0-12941 GCA_964357165.1 uncultured Gammaproteobacteria bacterium
CCCATGAGTAAACGATGGTACTACGGTGTCATTTTAAATGAGTCAATGCGGTTTCTTTACGGACTTGACACGATCTGATACAATTTGCACGACTTATTATGGATGACCAAAATCAACCAGTAACCCCTGCTCCGATTTACCAGGAATCTCAGGAAAAGAATGCCAAATGGTTGTGGTTTCTGATAATTCTAATTATTGTCGGTGCTTTGGTGTTTGCATTTTTCAGAGGCATAGGTCCTTTTGCATCAATAAGCCCTTTTGCAAAATCTGAAGCAACGCCCTTAGCCACACCAATATCACAATCGGAATTTAGCTCGCAAGCGGAGACAACCCCAAGCCCATCCCCAGAAGACTTAATCGACAAAAGCGCAGCAAAACTTCGGGTTCTTAACGGCAGTGGGGTAACTGGAAAGGCAACTTCTACAAAGGATTTTCTGGAAAAGTTAGGTTGGAAGGTGGCTACAGTTGGTAATGCCGATCTTGATACATACGCAAAGACAGAAGTGCGTTTTAAGGCAAAATTTAAGACGTTTGAAGAGACAATCATAAAAGACCTTTCCGAAAAATATTCCGCAAGTGCTAGCAGTGATAGCCTTGAGGCGACGGATAGCGCAGATATAGAAGTGATTGTTGGTAGTAAGTAGTTGATAGTTTATAGTTCATAGTTGGTAGTAATGGAGGCTAAGCTTAGGCTTAGTTTTTTTGTGGCAGTTTCTCCCAAAAAAAACCAGCCCGCAAAGACTGGTGATAAAGAAAGTTATTCTCCTGATAATAGCAACCCTACTTAGGCGCATGGTCTAGCATTTCCTTGGTTAATATTAGGTGGATATCCTCATCCTTGAATAAAATCTTGGATATATGGATTTCCTAGAAATCTATCTTGAAAGCAAAGAACTTACTAGAACTTTTTAAGGTGCAACCTTCGTAGGGTCGTTCCTGTGAACTGGGTTAATTATACTACAAAATGTCAACTAATTAAAATGCCCATTTGAGGCTAAAATGGGGTACGAAAGCCCGGTAGAAGGACAGCTATTAAGGTTGAAACAATAGGCAAAAGTATCCTTCCGATAAGACCTGAAAAAAGCAGAAAAAGTAGTATGAAGATTCCGTATTGTTCTGTTTGCATAAAATCGTGATACCAATCTTTCGGCAAAATTCCACCAAGCACTTTAAAGCCGTCCAATGGAGCCACAGGGATGAGGTTGAATACACCCAGAATAACGTTGAAGAAAATAAAAGGGTAGACGAAGTTATAAATAACTAGAAGTTGTGGGTTTACCGCACCCATGAAATGTGCAATTAGATAAGGGGTTGATAGGGTGAGTGCCAGAATAAAATTAGAAGCTGCACCGGCAACCGAAATTAGAGCGCTGTCGCGTTTAACATTGCGAAGGTTGTAAGGATCAAAAGGAGTTGGTTTTCCCCAACCGAAGCCTATAAAAACTAAGGCAATTGTTCCAAGTGGGTCTAGGTGTGAGGCAGGATTTAGGGTTAAACGGCCTGCCAGTTTGGCGGTTGGATCACCTAACCTGTATGCGATAAGCGCATGCGAACATTCATGGATGGTAATGCCCACAATTATCGCAGTAATCATCAGAAGGCCAAGCAGAGGATTTTGGGTGAGTACAAAAAGCAAAAACGGAAGAGACTTTGCCGAGAGGAAATTAAAAATCATCATCGCGAATAAAATGAGCATTAATGGATTAAGAGACATTGAACTTGTTTGTTGAGTTATGGTATATTCTATCAGATTAAAATGCGTAATTGTGATCTTTGTAAAAAAGGAACTGTAATTCAAAAATCCGGCGCGCACCAATATGGTGGAGGCTGGGCTATGAGGGCGACCAAAAAGCGTAAAGTTTGGCATGTGAATTTGCACAACGCAAAGGTGACTTTTGAGGGTGTAAGACGCACCATGAGACTTTGCACAAAGTGTCTTAAGTTGGTAAAAAGTGTAGTAAAGATTCCTGCCAAAAACAAAATTCCACAAAAAAAGTCTTCTCGAGTCGCAGTTGCTGCGGCTGTTTGATCTTTTAATAATTTACTTTTGGAACAAATTTTCTAATTTACTTTTATAAACTGGATAACCGTTTAGGAATTCCTTTATTGTCATCGGACGTTTTCCTTCGGGTTGAATTTTATTTTCCGGAAGTAGTTTAAATTTTTTGGCGCCTGATTCGAACCAAACTGCTGGCCAGGGGAAATATGCGCGGATCATTTTATCTAGCGTTTCTTTCTTCGGTGGGTTATTGATGTCGATTTTGCCACTCCCCTTTGTAATTTTTTGTGTAAATGTTGCCTGGTCATGTTCTTGTGCCTGGGGTGTAACGTTTTGGGCGAGATATTGTGGCAGTGTTTCTAAAAGAAGATTTGCACCAAGATTTGCTAATTTAATTCCGAGTGAATCATTGGTATCGGTAGGTGATATCACAACTTCTTTTTGGGCAATGATTGGGCCGTGGTATAGCTCCGAATCTAATACAATCAAACTTATTCATGTTCTTTTGTCGCCATAAAGAATTGTAGCAGTGATTGGTGAGGGGCCGCGGTATCTGGGAAGAAGTGAGGGATGAATATTTAAAAATCCAAATTTTGGAATTGTCAAAACAATGTTAGGAATCATTTTGCCGTAGGCGATAAGAATGGCAATATCCGGCGAAAATTTATTAAAACTTTCAACAAAATTCTTGTCGGAAAGATTGGCGGGTTGAAGCACTTCAATTTTATTTTCCAAAGCGACTTTTTTAACCGAAGATGGCTGGATATTTCTGCCTCGTCCTTGTTGGGTATCTTCTCCTGTTATAACAAGTAGGGGTTTGAAGGGAGAATCGATGAGTTTTCCCAAAACTATTTTGGCAATTTGGGGAGTTCCAAAAAAGGCAACTTTCATGGCAGGGGAACTTCTATGAATTCTTCTTTGCCCTTTTTACCTTTTTCGACTTTAAAAATCTTGCCGTTTTGGTCGTGGATATGGTCTATAAATAAAATGCCGTCCAGATGGTCGATTTCGTGCTGGATTATCCTGGCAGGTAGGCTTTTATAAAGAGTTGTTTGTGATTTTCCATGCATATCCTGCGCCTGTAAATTTATTTCTGCAGGTCTTGCCACATGGCCGTAAAGGTCCGGCACAGAAAAGCAACCTTCCATTAAAGAAACTTCTTTTTTGGAAAATTTGAGGACTTTAGGGTTTATAAAATGTTTTATTTTATTCCTAATTCGTGCGACAAAAATCCTTTTAAAAATACCGATTTGAGGAGCGGAAAGACCAAGGCCGACAGGATCTTTTTGTGCTTCGATTGTTTCGGTTAAGTCTGTCACAATTTGCGAAATAGAGCTGTCGAAAGTAGTAACTTCTTTGGATTTTTGGCGCAACTCGTTATTATCTTTCGGAATTGCAAGTATGTTTTTTATCATTGTATTGAATTTGGTTCTACTTCTGCCAACCAACCTTTGGGCAAATTACTTATTAGATTATTAATATCAGAAACAGCTTCTTGGCGATTTATTAGCGAATAAGAAACGAGTCTGTATTTAAGAATTATATGATAGGAAGGATATTTTTGCCAAAAAATGGATTGATAGGGGCCGAGGATGGTTAGTGGTTGATGGCCTGCCTTTCCGGCAGGCAGGTTCATGGTTGACCCATTCGACGGGCTCAGGGCAAGTGGTTCATGGTTAATATTTGATAGTAATTTTCCATAAACAGCACTTGCTTCTTTTTGGATTTTTTCGTGATTTTTTCCGCGCAGTGTCAATTTTACAAGTAGACCAAAAGGTGGGTAGTTGAGAGATTTTCTTTGACTTAATTCTGCTTGAAAAAAAGATGGATAGTTATTTTGGGTAGAAAGTTCTATTGCCGGATTCTCATTCTTATACGTTTGCAAAATAAGTTTACCACTGGTTTTGAGTAGTTTTTTTAAAGATGTGATTTGGGCAAAAAGCTTTTCTCCCGATGAAAAGTCTGCCAAGTTGATAAGTGAATCTGTTTGGATATGGGCGATGAGGTCGTATTTTTTGACAAGTTGTGCATATAGAGAAAAAGCTGTTCCTATATCTATTTGCGTTAGTCCTTTGCCTGCCTTGCCGGCAGGCAGGTCGTTAGTCGTTAGTCGATTATTATCTGTTATCAAATTAACTTGTGTTTTTGGGAAAAGTTTTATTACTTCGCTTGCTAAGGTTGTAATATTTAGGACATTCCAAAAAATGTCCGGGGACTTACAGCTTGGGCATATGTCCGGCTGTTTTTGCAAAAATTCACTATTTTTACAGCTTTTGCAAAAGAAGTGGCCGGACTCTTTCTTTTTGTTGAGAAAAAGCAAAATTTCGCCTTTGTTCTCCAGTATTTCCCTGATTTCCTCTTCCAGATCAAAACTAACCAGTGATCTGTTGCCGGAAAGCCTTTCTTTTTCCATATTGACGATATGAGTAGAATTAGGAAACTTTTGGATTTTTATGTTTTTTGGGAGTTGTAAAAAAGTAGTGATTTTGGGTGACGGATCGACAATTTTAATCTGTGTTTTTGTTAGTTGAGAGATTTTCTGGGCAACTGTAAGTGTGTCAAAGTACGGTGACCTTTCGTCTTTATAGGCACCGTCGTGTTCGTCGTAGATAATTATTTGTTTGAGATTTGAGCAGGGGGTAAATATTGCGGAGCGCGAACCGAAGATGTAATCTACCTCACCGCTTTTAATTTTTGTCCAAATTGCAAATTTTTCAGATGTTTTTAGTTCGTTGTGATAAACGACATAATTTTTGGCTTTTGGAAATTTGGCCAAAGTTTCGGGGATGCGATTGATAGAAGGGACTAGAATCAAAGACTGGTTCACAGTTGATAGTTCATAGTTGATAGTTTTATTTTGTTTGTGCCATGAACCATGAACCATTAACAATTTACTAGGCAATTCTGGAAGAATTGCGTTGAGGCAATTGACCATTGGTGCAAGATAATAGCTGGACATCCATTTAATGAGTTCTATTTGGTAGGGAAGAAGTAATGGATTTTCTAATACAATTTTAGAAATTGGCTTTATTACAACTTTTTTGTCATCCTGAACTTGCTTGCCCTGAACATTGAAGGGATTCAGGATCTGATCCTCGCTTTCACGAGGATGACGGTCATACGTGGCGATAATGATCCCCAGTGGATTTCTTTTCCCAAACGGTACTTCGATAAGTTGTCCGACCTTAATTTCTTTTTCCAGTTCTTTTGGAATTAGGTAAGTGTAAGCATCTATTTCAGGAGATTGATATGTTAAGACAACAACTTCGGCGTACATGGCAGGTAGATTGTAGATGATAGATTGTAGATTGTGAATAGAAAACTTTTTTGCGTCATTCTGGGCGGAGATTTTTGGTCGAAACAAAATAATTTTGATCTAGCCCTTCTTAAGCCCGGTGCTTGAATGGGGATAGACCCCCGTCATCCTGAACTTGATTCAGGATCTGATATTATTAGTTTAATGATTCGAATTATTGAACTATGATTTAGTTTTGTTTATTGTAGGCTTCGAGGAAAATTTAATTCACTGTTACATTGAATGTTGTTGAAGCGACATTTTGACCTGTTGATTTCTTTTTAACAACCACAGTTATTTTATCCGTACCTATGTTTATTGCGACTATTCCTCCATTTGCGTTTGGACAAGGCGGTTGAATTCCATGCGTACAAGGATTTGTGGCAGTAACTTTGACCTTGTAGGTGTCCTGTGTCCAGGTGTAAGAAAAATCATCTTGGTATAAGACAATATTGCCAAAGTTGTCTTTTAACAAGGCGTTAACTCCATAGCTTTGTCCAACCTTAATTGTAATGTTAGCTTGTGGTTCGGATGATAGATTGTAAGATGTTGCGTTTGGTATGCAAT
The DNA here is from genome assembly GCA_964357165.1 of uncultured Gammaproteobacteria bacterium. Taxonomy (GTDB): domain Bacteria; phylum Patescibacteriota; class Microgenomatia; order Curtissbacterales; family GWA2-41-24; genus CAYHKI01. Next base: position 5,862 of record CAYHKI010000018.1, read on the forward strand.
ACGGGGTTGTAAATGAGTTTCCGGGCGGGGTTGTACTATTTGGGTATATATCTTTATTTTGGTATGGACTAGTTGAATCGTTGAATACTCTAAGTTTCCACCAGTATGTTTTTGAATTTTGAGGAACAGGATTGTCGTTACCCTCCAGGTTTCTGGAGATATCCCATGTGTATGTTGTTGTATTGGCGTTAAGCTTAGTGTAGACCCACCCTGACGGGGTGCTCGATCCTGTCCAAGCGGTGTCATTTATATCCAAATAGTAACCTGTCTCTCCTTGTGCGTCGTTCCAGCTAAATGTAACTTTTGGTGCGTACCCTGGACAAGAAGTGGATACGCTAAGGTTGGAAGTATCTAATTTAGCCTGGTTTGTTGTAGTAGGAGTTGGCGACGTGCTTGAAGTTTTTGGGGATGGTGAATTTGTAGTTGTTTTTTTCTGGGTAGAGGGTGATGGTGATTGCGTTGTTGATGGAGTGTTTAAGTTTGGACTTGAATCTGGGTTTGGTGTTTCGAGGTTGATTGAGCGGTCTGTTGAGGTTTCAGTTTTTGTATTGGGCTTAGCCTTAAAATAATAAAAAGAACCGGCAATGAGGCCGAGTGAAACCAGTATTATTAAAACTAGAATTGGTGCAAATCCTCTTCGACATGTCTCAGAGTAAACTCGGGCAGGTTTCATCTAATTTAATAATAGCATTTCAGGCGGTTTGTTTTTTGTAGGCTTCGAGGAGGTTTTCAAAGAGTGATGCGACGGTCATTGGGCCGACACCGCCGGGAACGGGAGTGATGGCTTTTACAATTTTAACAACTTGATCAAAATCCACGTCTCCTACGAGTTTTCGCAAGGTTGGATGTGATTCCGAATTGTGTTGACTATCGACTATAGTCGATTGACTATCGTCGAGAACATTAATGCCGACATCGATAACGACTTGGTTTTTAGAAACGAGTTCTTTGCCAATTAGGTTGGGTTTACCAACGGCAACTGCAATGATATCTGCGTTTTTTGTTTCGGCTTTTAAATCCAAAGTCTGCGAATGGCAAACTGTAACTTGTGCACCTAAGTTTCTAAATAACGTAGCCAGTGGTGCGCCCACAAGTTTGGAGCGGCCGACGACTGTTATTTTTTTGCCCTTGATGGGAATTTTGTAAAAATTCAAAATAGAAATAACACCTTTTGCCGTTGCCGGAATAATTGCAGTGTCATTCTCGACTTGATCGAGAATCTGATCCTCGCCTTCGCGAGGATGACGGGTTAGAAAAGAAGAATGGTCGATTTTTCCATCTTCTAAAAGTTTTTGGTTAGTAGTGGTCAAGCCGTCGACGTCTTTTTTGGGGTCGATTAACTCGATTAGTTTATCTTTATCCAAGTGGTCTGGAATTGGTAATTGGATTATGATGCCATGGACAGATGAGTTTGAATTGAGAGTTGAGATTTGAGAATTGAGAGATTCTTGGGAAACATTTACTGGGAATTTTTTAAGTTCGACTATGGCTCCAACTCTTTCACCGAATTTTATTTTTTGATTAATGTAAGCGTTACTCTGGGAGTTGTCTCCAACTTGGATTATGACCAATTTACATTTCGAGTGTAATCGAGAAACTTCCGTTTTCAGTTTTTCAGCAATTTGGTCTCGGACAATTTTTCCGTCTAATATTTGTGCTGACATAGAAAGAAGTTTAACTTAAATTGTTAACTGCGACAATTAATTGGGACTTGAGAGACCAAAATGGTTTTTTATTTGGGTTATATCATCGTCATGCTTTTCTTCGATTATAATTAATTTGTCTTTTATGCCGCCTACAGTTTCTTGTAAACCGTTGACGTCCAGAATTAGTGCGTCTGTTTTGCTTTCTAAACGCTCCAATCTTGAATCAACCTTATTTAGTCTTGAATCGGCCTTAATTAATCTGGAGTCAATTTTATCCAGTTTTTTTGCGACGGGTTTTAAAGCCTTATTTATTTTTTGATCTACTACCTGACCGATTTTTTGGATGTCGTCTGAAGTCACCTGTCTATATTATCATTTTCTTTTTTAAAAACAAGATAGAAATTTTGTGTTGGGAAGTGGTTTGTTAAAAATAGGATTATTTTCCGGCTCGTCTAGTAATTAGGCCGCCTGCTACTAATGCAGCACTTCCAAGAGTTAAAGCTACCAGAGTCCAGGTAGGAAATTCCGTACTATCGCTTTGGCCAAGATATCCACCCTTTCCTTTTTCTCCGTCTTGTGCGGTGTTACCCTGAGAAGAACCCTGCCCTGGCTCTTGAGCGTTGACGATATTATGATTAGTTGTGGTATTAACGGCAACCGCACTTGATGCAGCGAGTGTAGCTCCAAGAACCAATCTTGGTACTATGCCTATTCTCCTTGGTTCGGATTCGTGATGATTCATCGATATTATTTTAAGGGATTGGGAAGCGTTTGGTCAAAATATAAATTTTACTTATTACTCAGCCCATTTATTATTGCTTTGCCGCCTGACCTAACTGAAGCTGCAAGTGCAATTGATCCAACAATTATTAACGCAGTATCAGAATCAGCGTTATGGTTTTCTGGTTTTGCTAACCTTGTCATTTGCGGATCTCTTGGTTCTTGTTGATTCTCGTTGTTTGTGAATGCTGCCGTAAGACAAAGTATGCCGGCAATTGCGAAAATGGCTGATCCAATGTAGGCTCTCCGCCTGTCTCTTTTACTTTGTTCTTTTAAGCGGTAGTAGGTGTCCGGTATTTGTGCATATGGATTTCCTTCAGGGTAGCTAGACATTTACGGTATTGGGAATCTTTTGGTTAATTGTAACACTTCTGCTTTAATTTCTTTCCTTAGGCTTTCATTTTCGGGGTCTTTGATGATTTGGGCAATGAAGCTGCCAATTAAGCGCATTTGAGGTTCTTTCATGCCACGTGTTGTAACAGCAGGTGTGCCGATTCTAATTCCGGAAGTGACAAATGGGCTGCGGGTTTCTTTAGGAACGGTATTTTTGTTGGTAGAAATGCCTGCTTCGTATAGTGCGTCCTGTATCTCTTTTCCAGTTGATCCTTTTGTGCCCAAATCTATTGATATTAAATGATTATCCGTTCCGCCGGAAACAAGGCGAATTTTGTGGGAAATTAAAGTTTTGGCAAGCTCCTTGGAGTTTTTTACTATCTGCTTGCCGTATGTAACAAAAGGTTTACCTTGAGCCTCTTTTAGGGCAACGGCAATGGCTGCTGTTTGGTTATCGTGCGGGCCACCTTGTAAGCCCGGGAAAACTGCCTTGTCGATCTTGCCCGCAATTTCTTCATTATTTGTCAAAATTAGTGCGCCTCTTGGACCGCGTAGTGTTTTGTGGGTTGTGGTCATAACAACATCTGCATATGGAAACGGGGACGGATGGGTACCGGCGACAACAAGTCCGGCAATGTGAGAAATGTCGGCAACCAAATAGGCCTTAACGCTTTTGGCGATTTTTCCCCATTCTTTAAAATCCCAGACTCGCGAATAGGCAGTTGCACCGGTAAATATTAATTTAGGTTTAGTTTTTTTGACAAGTGTTGCTATTTTTTTAAGATTTAGTCTTTCGGTTTTTTTATCGACTTCGTATTGGACTGCTTTATAGAATTTTCCGGAAAAGTTGACTGGCCAACCATGGGTTAAGTGGCCTCCATGTGTAAGCGAAAGGCCCATGACGGTATCACCCGGAGAAAGTAGAGCCATGTAAATTGCCTGGTTTGCGGGAGAGCCGGAATAGGCCTGAACATTGGCAAATTTACAATTGAAAAGTTTAGTGGCTCTTTCTTTGGCAATATCTTCTATAGAATCGATTACCTGGTTTCCGCTGTAGTAACGTTTGTGTGAATAACCTTCGGAGTATTTATTGCCAAGTCTAGAACCTAAGGCTTCTCGGACTCCGGTGGAAGCATAGTTTTCGGAAGGTATTAGGATAAGGTCTTCCTGCTGACGCTTGTCTTCCAGTTTGATTAGGTTGGCTATTTGAGGATCTGCTTTAGTTAATATCATTGTCTATTGACTATAAGCAGAGCTTTTCTGCGAATAGACTAAATTTGGGGCAGGTGGCTTTATTGTAAAGGTTTGGCTGTGATTTGATCAAGTAGTTCTTTTGCCTCCAGATAATCGGGCTTTTGTGTTAAAACCTTTTCAATATTTTTTTGGGCATCTGATAAATTGTCTGTGGCAATTTGGATTTTGGCAAGCGTTAGGTAACTTATTGGGTAGGTCGGAGCAAGACTGGTTAATTTTGTGCCCAGATTTATTCCTTGCTGGGAATATTTTTGATCAGCGTTAATTAAAAGGACATAAGTTTTAACTGCTCGTTGCAGCACAAGATAATTGTTAGGACTTTCTGATATGGCGTTTTCTATTTGGGCAACAACCTCTTTTGCAATAAGGTTTTTGTTTTGCTGATTCTCTTCTTTTTCTAAATAAGAGGCCAAGTCAAAAGCAAAGTTGGTCATAAGATATGGATTTTTGGCAGGTGAGGTGGTTAGTGCATTTTTGTAGGTTCTAGTTTGCTTTGCAAAGTTTTGTGAGGACTGCGCATTGTTTTCCAATATATTGGCAATAGTTAACCTTAATATAAAAACTAAGGAAAATAAACCTAGAAAAAAAACGGTGAAAAATGATATTTTTTTGAAATTGGCATTTTCTAGAAACTTAAAATTGATTTTTATTTTTTGCTGTTTACTATTAAAAAGGATTATGGATGCAGTTATCAGGAAAAAAACTGTTTGGGTGGCGACTGTAGAAAATCCAAAAAATATTGTCACTAAATAACCACTTGCGCCAGCGATGGCGGCTTTGGTAAGTATAGATACGTTTTCTTTTAGTTTGGCAACCTGTAAAAGTTCCAAAAAGGCAAAAAGTAAAAAAGCTAAAAACGAAAATATGCCGAAAAATCCGGTATTGGCGAGGTAGTTTACAAATTCATTGTGGGCTTTGTTGTAGAAAAATTCCCATTCTGTTGTCTGGTTATGTTCAATCGGCCGGTAGAGATAGTAAGTGTTTACAAATGTTTCCGGGCCGGATCCAAAAATTGGCCAGTGAGAAAATACATCTAAGGCGCCGCGCCAAACGATTAGGCGGATTTGTCCGGATTCTGTAGGTCCGGCTGAGGAGGCTATGTTGGGACTTGACGATTGAGTTGCTGAAATTGGATCAACCTTGCTGTTTTGAAATGCATCTTTTAAGCGTGAGGTTAAAGGCGCCAGGAAAAATAGAGAAAGTACTAAAAAAATAATTGTCAGTGCAGTTATTATTTTTAAATTCTCTTTGACGGTTTTTATTCCTAACAAAATAAAAAGAACGATAAGCGAGGCTCCGAGTCCTAAAAATCCGGAGCGGGAGTTGGTGAGAATTAGAGCCCAGAAAATTAAAACTGAACAGACTCCAAAGAAGATTCTGTGTTTTTGGTTTTTAAAAAAAATAGAAAAAGCGATCGAAAACGGCAGGATCAAAACTAGATACGAAGCCAGCCAGTTGGGTTGACCGAGGGTAGAAAATATCCGAAGAATAGGATTAAATTCTTTTTGCCAACAAGCGGAAGTTAGTTCGTTTGTCAAAACAAAACATGTCGGGTCTAACCCAAAATGCGAGGGGATTCCCCAAATAGAAACGGCAGTTGCGCCTATGACTAGTGCTAAAAGAACCGATCTGGCTTTTTCTCTAGAGAGGTTTATTAGCGCGGCAATAAAAATAACCAGATAAGCAATTTGCGAAAGCAGGCCGCCGTTTAGTCTGGTGGGATAACCAAAGGTAGAGAGATATCTGTCGGTGGAGGTGATGGTGGAAATTAAAATGACAAATGTAAAAGCAATTAAGGCAAGAAGCGACTTACTTCTTGGGATCTCCAGTTTTTTGGTAATGGTGATTTTTAAAAGTGTAAGGGAAAACAAAATTACAGCGCAAAAGTAAACAAAAAACATTTTTGGCACTTCGTAGAGTTCGGTGGTAGCGGTGGTAAAAATAAGCGGTGTTGCGACGGCAAGCGCAAAATAAATGATCAAGATTGTATTATTGACTAAATCCAGCGGGTTTTTCATAGCAAGTCAGATAGTAGCAAGTTGGTGTATTTTTGGCAATTGATATTTGGTCATTTCCCAATATGTCATTCTGGACTTGATCCAGAATCTTGTCCCGCTTTTCTCCTTTATCTATTTACAATTAACTATTAACAATTTACGATGAACATATAGATGAAACCTGCTCGCGTTTACCCTAAGTTTAGACGAAGGGGGTTTGCCCAAATTATTATCGTTGCTGTAATTGCACTAGCAATTGCTGGGATTGTAGTTGTTGCTTATCAATACTTCAAGCCTATCAATTACCCCAAAGTGGCTGCGCCAAATGATTGGCAAGAAACGTCAAGCACTACCCCGCAACCAGCAGACGAGACAGAGAATTGGAAAACGTATACAAGCACAAAATGGGGGTTTAAGTTCAAATATCCAAAGGACTGGACAATAGCAAAAGAACGAGACAACGGTGTAGTAATCATTGAGAATGACAACGGATATGGGGCACCAGAAGTAGAATTCTACGTTTTTGAAGATAGTGCGACTAAAACAGCTCTACGCAATAAAATTAAATCTTATCCTGTAAACAAAGAAGTTCATGTGCCGTTAGATAATCCTGAGGGTGCGACTAGGTCATATGATATTTACAAGAGATTAGAAGACAAAAATGTCGACAACTATACGGCTCTAAGATACACCCTAGATTTTGGGTACAGAGATTTAGGGGTTTCTGACCAATATGAAGTGTCGATTTTAAAAGGTACTAAGGTAATCGAGGTTAGGATGATTTTCCCTCGTTTAGTAGATAATAAATCTGAATCAAAAGTAGAGTTTGTAGATCAAATTCTCTCGACATTTAAGTTCACAAATTAATACTAGAGTTCTCGACTCTTCGGAAAAACTCAGGGCAAGCACTGCAAGTAAATTCCTAAAGTAAAGATTGCTGCGTTCCGTTCGCAATGACCCTTCACAAGGTTCAGGGTAAACAAGTAATTGATTCTGGAAATACCATAATGACAATATGTTATTGACAACAAATTATCAATAACATATACTTGTCATTACATATGGATACA
>CAYHKI010000019.1:0-2872 GCA_964357165.1 uncultured Gammaproteobacteria bacterium
ATTTTCTGAGTACCTCAATCAATCCTAAGGGTTGCGTTCGTTAGTAGAATACGGGGCCTTGGTGACACAAAATTAAATTATGTCGAGCCGTCATATACTGATGCGCCAGAAGTTATTTTAGTAAACCCAATAATTGAACCAAAAACGGATAAAAACTTCCCAGAGGATTTAGACCAACACAAGCCGGGATTTTTAGATGATCCAGAGAGACATGTTCAGGGAGAAAAACGAATAGCATTAACAACAAATGGGGTTAAAGAAGTGCTAAAAGGAAAAGGCGATGAAGCGCAATTTGTTTATTCAATTCAAAATCATATGTTAAAAGTGTTACCAAAAATGATTCGAGAAACAGATCCAGCATTTAAAACTTGATGGAACTAATTTCTAAAGCAGGATTATTTAAGCAGGCATTGGTGTCATCGACGGAGGAATTTATGGCAAAATGTTCACACAGGTTTTTACAAACTAAAAAATGTTAAAACTATCAATAATATTTTCTAAGCAAAATGTATTTAAGTTGTTAATAGCAGTATTAATATTACTTTCTTTAAAATTGCTTTCATTCGGAATCAATAAGCCTTTTTGGGGTCATCACGACTGGAATAGTGTTGTTTACAGCAATATAGCCAGAAACTATGTGAGGTATGGTTATATAAAAACAAAATTTGGCCAAGTCACCAACCATGACAGTCAATCAAACAATAATTTTGGCTACATCACACATTACCCACCCCTCCTGCCTATCATCATAAGTATTTCGTTTAAACTGGCAGGACAGTCAGAAGCATCAGCAAGATTGCCAATTGTGCTTTTTTCACTTCTGATGATTTATTGTATTTACCAAATTAGTAAAGAAATCCATTCCAAATTGATGGGTATATTTGCAGCGGCTTCAACAATGTTTCTTCCAATATTTTTATATTTTGGAAAGCTTCCTGTTCATGACACAATTGTTCCTCCAATCTCGGTTTTTGGTTTCTGGATTTATATAAAATTTATAAAAGAAAATAAAGTCAAGTATTTTTATGTTCTAGTTACAAGTTTAATAGTTGGTGGATTAATTAATTGGAGTGCGTTTTACCTTACAGTTGCCCTTATTTGTCATCAATTTATTTACAAAACTTCAAAGGATATTAAATACAAGATATATGCTCTTTTGCCAATTTCGGTCACACTCTTCTTGCTCCACTTAGTTCATATCAAAATTCTCGGGCAAAAATCGACAAATACGTTTAGTAATCTAATGGAAAGAATTAATCCCTTTTTAACTGCTGATTTGTATGGTTATACGCCGGTAAAATATGTAGTTCAAGAACTGCGTTTTACTAAAATTTATTACACCTTGCCGGTTCTATTGGGCGCAATATTCTTTATATTTTTATTTGTTTATTATTTCAAAAAAAACAAGCTTGACCTTGCTAAAAGTATTATTATTATCCTGTTTATTTACGGCATCATACAGCTTTTAGTTTTTCAGCAGCTCTCATTTATTCACGATTATATGATTTATTATATGTTGCCATTTATGGTTCTTAGTTTCGCCTATTCTGTATTTTTTATCATCGATAGTCTTAGAAAAAGGCTAATATTCCCTTTAATATTAATCTTATTATTGGTACTTATATTACTTAGTCAATTTAAATATACACAAACTCTTCTTGCAACAAATATAAATAAAAGGGGTTATGACGTTGCTAGGATTATAAATACTAATACCACATCCGGACAGGTTAGTTTTATCGCCTCCAATTCTTACAAAGAATTTCAAGAGGTGTTTATTGGTTATTACTCCGATAGAAATGTTTCTTACGGCGATGAACTGCCATCAAATTTTGATAAAACTATTACTTTAATAGTTAGGCCAAAAGATCATGACCCTTTACCTGTAGAATCAAAAAAACTTTTGGATGATATTTACCCAAAATATGAAAATGACAAATTTATTTGGTATAAAATCAAATAATAATTACAAATGCTCCATTTTCGAAAGCTGATATTTTCTGTCTCCAAAAAAACCGGTTACTTCCGGCATCACAATCGGCATGCCTAAAAGTTGTGCCGGAAAAACCGTGTAGTCGCCATATTTTTGGTTTGCCAAATCTACACTTTTTGTCAGTCTTTCATTTCTGCGATCATCAGCAAATAGAGAAATAGGCTGGTATTTTTTAGGTGCTAAGATCGCCAGTGTCACGCCGCAAAAAATTGCGTTGTCAACTAGCCAACCAGCTGATATTTTCCTGCACAAATCAAAAAATACTTTGCCCGAATCTATATAGTCATAGAGGGTTAAATGTCCCCAGTAACTTTGTCCACCACGGCCTTCGCGCAGACAAACGGAAACGTAACGCCCAACTAGACCCATTTGTCGTGCTTTCCCCGCTGTTTCCTCGCAAAGATTACGCATCACTTTTTCTATTTCGTTTCGTCTGGTCAATAGTCGGTGCGTTGTGTAAGTACGTCCGACGCTTTTGGCATCTGCAATATCACAAACTGCAACAATCGGTGATTTATCCGTACCGCGACATATATTATAAAGATGCAAAGACCAGTACGGTCCAAAATTTTTATGTAAAAATTCCAAAGAACAGGATCGAAGTTTGGCAAAATCACCAATTCCAAGTTTCTCCAAATGTCTAAACAGACCAAAGCCCAGACCGCACACATCCATTAATTTCGATTTATCCAAAACTTCTATCATATTATCTTCTGTTATCCAGAAAAGCCCATCTGGTTTTATTTGGTTCGAAGCTAACTTGGCCAAAAATTTGTTATGAGAAACACCAACAGAGCAAGTTAGGTAATCACCAACCTCTTTCGCCAGTCTTTGTTTAAGGTCAAAAGCAATATTGAAAACATTTCCAAACAGGTGTTC
>CAYHKI010000019.1:2972-12808 GCA_964357165.1 uncultured Gammaproteobacteria bacterium
CTGTTTCCATCTCTATATATTACCCAAATAAAACCCGAATGTCAATATCACATTCGGGTTTTGCGCAAGGCCTAAAAACCCGAAGTGTCAAGTCACTTGTTTAGTGTGTTTGTCAAATAGAACGGGTTTAGCTTAGAATGGAAAGAGACTGCCAAAATGCAAGCTGTTTCATACAAGGATTACCTGGAAGTTTTTTCAAGGTATCATCAAAAAAATATAGCCTTTTCTAAGATATTCTTTATACTTGTTGTCGTCGTTTTTTTTACCGTTGTCGCCTCCTTTGGAATTTCCGATCTCCAAAACAAGCAACAGGAACCGGCACGTGCTCAAACAAATTATTTCGAAACGGCAAACTCCAGCTTCGTTAAAGCACAGCAATCGCTGGATGATCTTTTTTCTTCTTTCCAAATAGCCGGAGCTAAAATCGAAAAAATTAATGACAGCAAAGAATCAACCCCAAGTCCGGGATTTTTTGTAGCCCTATCAGAAACACAAAAAACCATTTCTAAGATAGAACAATCTCAGGAAAATCTTGCCTACCAAACAGAAACTCTAAAGAAACTGGAAGTACCGTCGATTTACTCAGACCTAAACACTCAAATTTCCGAATATTTCAACGAAGCCGACAGTGTACTTATGGGTCTTAAGAAAATGCAAATAGGTCTTAAGGATTTACTAGTGGTAACGGGCCCTAGCTTTTATTTTCCGGTTCTTTCGGACGAAACCGTCTGGCAATCACAGGACATTGAAAAAATTAAAGCCTATTACGAAAATAAAAAACTTGAGACGCAAAAATCGCTTGAAAATTTTGAAAAAATTCCAACAAGCAAAGAATTGAAACCATACAAAGAAGCTCAGCTAACTTTCTATCATTTGCTATTTAACGTTTCCGACAATATTGTGATTGTTCTAAAAAAAGCTGATAGTAAAAATCCGGACAACTCCCTTGTGACAGAAGAGGCATATCAAGTTCTTACGGGCGCAAAAAGAGAAAATGAATATATTGCGGCCAAACTTCTTGAAGAAAAAATTAAATTTACCTCTTCCGAAGAATACTTTACCAACGTGAACAAGCTAAATAACAGAAAAAAAGTAATAGAAAGTGGTTTTCAAAGCGCTAAAGTTGAAGAAATTAAGCCACCTCCAGAAGATTCGCAAATTATAAACTTATCAAAAATAAAAAAGTTTATAAAATTTTAGAGTCTTTACAAATAGCAGACATAATTTGGTAAAATACAGTAAAGGAGGCAAAAAATATGGATCCTAACCAAAATAGCGATCAAGCAAGTCAAATTCCAGGCATGCCACAGGACGACAGCAGTGCCGTTCCGCAGTCAGCTCCGGTTCCAGAACCAACAACGGTCCCTGAACCATTTTCTGCGCCAGAACCGGCTCCAGCCCCAGAACCAGAACCAGGTCTTGTGCCTGAAGTTCCGGCTGAAACAGTGGAAGAAATACCCCCCCCCCCACCGGCAGTGGAAGAACAAAAAGAGGCAGGTCAGGCTGATGGTTCCCAAGCATCTGACTTAGATACGAATCAAGCAGTTTAAATCGACTAACGACAAAATGGGCAGCTTAAGTTCCTTAATAATTTAATAAAGGAATGATAATTTGACGCTGACAAAATTTAAATACAACATAAAAGTTGTAGGGTTCTTATTTTTTATCCTCATATATACAGGTATTATTTTTTATGTGGGAAGAAACTCAAATAAAACTTTATTAACCGCTGCAGACACAGATGTGCAAGGGCAAACTCAAAGCGTCCAAAGCAAAATAGAAAAACCACAAAGACAAGAAAATGCCGTCCAATCTTCGCAAGTATTAGCTTCTTATATCAAACTTTGCTCCAATACTGCTTTAGGTTTTGAGCTTGCTTATCCCAAAGATTGGTTTACCTCTTACAACGACAGTAAAGATCAGTGCAAGTATTTTGCCCCCTACTCATTTGTTCTGCCTCAAGTATTGGATCAAGAGATTACACCTGTGAGCATAAAAATTGTGAAAACCGATGAATGGGACGACACAATTAAGCTTTTTCAGAATCCTAATGAATTTTATAACGTAAACGTATCTAATAACTTAGAAATTAATGGACGTCCGGCAACGCAAATTAAATCAAAAACAACCGGTTCAGGCATTCTACAAAGAGGACTCACAAGAACAGTCTATTTAATTTTTGATAGCAAAACACCGATCATTATTTCATACAGCCAATTGGAAGAAAAAGACGATACTGATAAGTACGAAAAGATTTTGGAAGAAATGGTAAACAGTCTTAAATTCTTTTAAGAAAAAGAAAAGGCTTCCCTTGCGAGAAGCCCCTTCAGGTTGCCTATCTTGCGATAAGCAACGAACTTTATACACCCCAACAAAAAATTTGTCAATATCCCAAAACAAGGCAAAATCGCAAATGTTATACTCTTATCTTGCGCAATGAAAATCATCAAAGATCGAAAAATTTATTCTGTTTCCGAAATAAATTATTTTACCAAACAAACTCTCGAACAAATGATTATTTGGGTTGAAGGTGAAGTCTCCTCATTTAAAAAAAATCCCAATTGGAGTTTTTATTATTTGGATCTCAAAGACAACAAAGCCAGCATTTCATGTATCGCTAGTGGTTCGGTCATAGATACTCTAGGGGAAGATATTTTAAATCAGACGGTAATAGTTTATGGCAATCTAACCCTGTATGAAGCGGCAGGAAAATATCAACTCAGGATTCAACATATCGAACTCTCAGGAGGCGGACAACTATATAAGAAACTGGAAGAACTTATAAAAAAATTACGAGACGAAGGACTGTTTGATGAGCGTCATAAAAAACAAATCTCCACATATCCAAAAAAGGTTTGCATTGTTTCGTCGATTGGCTCCGACGGTTGGAACGATTTTAAAACTCACTCAGCAGATAAATTTCCTATAATTGAGCTATTTAGCGCAGATATTCGTGTCCAAGGTCCTCAGTCAATCCCGGATCTATTAAAGATATTGCCAAAAGTAGACAAACTGGGTTATGACGCAGTCGTGATAACGCGGGGTGGGGGTTCAATTGAGGATTTAGCAGCTTACAACGACGAAAATGTGGCTAGAGCCATCTTTAATATGAAAACACCCACAGTTGTTGCAATCGGCCACGAAGCCAATGAATCTTTAGCAGAATGGACTGCAGATATTCGTGCTTCGACCCCAACTGATGCTGCCAGTATAATCACGCAAGGCTGGCAAAGTATTTTGGATAAACTCAGCTACATTGACCAAAAATTACAAGCGAAATATACTCAAATCAACGATACAAACCTACAAAAACTCGATAGCCTGTTTTTTAGATTTACCCAAGAAAAGGTTAGGATACGTGAATTTCCGCATCGCCTATCGGGCATATGGCAATCATTAAAGCGTCATGAAAACACAATCATCACAAATAATCTGAATCTACAAAATCAACTTTTGTATCAAATACAAAAAAATGCCCAAACAATTATTAAAAATAAAGAAGTATATCTTAAAGAAGTCCAGCGCTCACTAACTCTACTTTCGCCCAAAAACACATTAATGCGCGGATATTCTATAACAACTGACCAAAAAGGAAATGTAATCAGATCTACTGATGATATTGTTATTGGACAATTAATAGATGTAAAATTAGCAAACGGCAATCTACGTTCCCAGGTTAAATCAAAAAACAAATTATGAAAAAAAATATTGAAGAAATTAGTTTTTCAAAGGCACTTTTAAGACTTGAAGAAATTGTAGCAAAATTAGAACAACCCGATTTGGATCTCGACGAAGGTCTAAAGCTTCTCGAAGAAGGGGTAAAGCTTCATAAAAATTGCAAGCAAAAATTAACAGAAGCCAGTGTTAAAATCTCAACAATATTAAAGGATGATAATATCCCAAGATAAGGAATGATCTATTTTATTCACGGTTCAGATATCCAAGCTTCATACCTTAGACTTCAGGAATTAATTACATCGTTCAAAGATTATCGCAAGGTCTCTATTTTTAAAGAAAATATAGATATGCTCTATCAAACACTATTTTCCCAGGATTTATTTGAAACCAATAAACTTGTTGTTGTCGAAAATCTGTTATCCGATAAAAAAATTAATACCAAAGATTTAAAGTCTCTTTCTCAAAAGACTATGGTTATATTTTGGGAAGACCAGGAAATTTCTGCCTCTCGGCTTAAGGATTTTCTAAACATTGCAAAAATAGAAAATTATAAACTACCCCAAACACTATTTTACTTTTTAGACTCAATTTCACCTAATTCCAAAAATACACTTATTAATATGGCCAAACTAGAAAAAGACCAGAAAGGCTTATCTTGGCATCTGGAAAATCGTCTTTTTCAGTTGATCTTGGCAAAACTCAACTTGACACAGACAGAGGCTTCGCAAATTATAGGTAAAACAATAGCTCCATGGCAATGGCAAAAAATTACCAGTCAAGCCAGAATATTTGAATTAGGAAAATTAAAAACATTATTTTCGGCAGTTTTGAAAATTGAAACTTTAGTAAAAACCGGAGTAAGTAGTTTAACGGAATCTACACTTATTTCTCTTATGTTTGTAAAATATTTAAACTAGTCATATTTTACGACACTACCGACCAGATAATATTTTTGCTACAATCAACTATACTATCTAGTCTGCCCATCCCAAAAAAAAGGACTGGCAAAGTTAAAATAAAATGCAGGATATTGTTTGGTTTTCCGAAGTAGACAAGAGCGATGTCGACTATGTTGGGGGAAAAGGTGCCAATCTTGGAGAAATGCATAAAATTGGAGCCCCTATTCCTAACGGCTTTATCGTAACCTCGCAGGCTTATTTCAAAAGTATTAAAGAATCTGGTTCACTAGACAGGATCCGAGGAATTCTATATAACTTGGATGTAGAAAACCCGACTCTTCTAGAGGACAAAGCAAAAGCCTGCCAAGAGGAAATAAAAAAAATTTCTATCAGTAGTGATCTTGAAAAAAATCTTTATAAATATTATAAAAAACTTTCAGGTAGCAATCAGGCTCACGTTGCTGTAAGGTCCTCAGCGACTGCAGAGGATTTGCCGGATGCTTCTTTTGCTGGGCAACAAGCAACATTTTTAAATGTTCGTGGCGAGAAAGACCTAAAAGAGGCACTTCTTGCATGTTGGGCTTCCCTTTTTGAGGCAAGAGCAATCTTTTACCGTGTCCAAAAAAACTTTGATCATTTTAAAGTTGGTATTGCCGTCCCAATTCAAAAGATGGTCGAATCTCAAACTTCCGGCATTATGTTCACCATAGATCCGGTGACAAATAATAAAAATACTATTATCATAGAAGCCATTTTTGGTCTTGGTGAACTGATAGTCGGTGGCAGAGAAACCCCTGACCATTATGAAGTGAATAAAAAAGATTTTTCCATCATAAAAAAGAGTATGTCAGCGCAGGATAAACAAATGGTTAGAAGCGGTAATGGAAATAAACTTCTGACGGTTGCACCTGCATTTAAAAAAGAACAAAAACTAGAAGATAAATTTATCGTCGAATTGGCCAAAATCGGCAATACTTTGGAAAAACACTACTTTTTTCCCCAAGACATAGAATGGGCTTACGCTAATAATAAGTTATTTATTGTGCAGACAAGACCGATAACGACCATCAAATCTACTGATTTACAAAAAGATCTTATGAAAAAAGAAGTTGTCAGGCAGCAGGACATTATTTTGCAGGGCGCACCAGCTTCTCCGATAATGGGGACTGGTAGGGTAGTTATTATAAAAGACGCAAAAGAACTTAGTAAGGTACAAAAAGGCGACGTCTTAGTTACAGAAATGACTAATCCGGATTTTGTGCCCGCTATGAAAAGAGCAATTGCCATTGTCACAGACAGAGGCGGAAGGACTTCACACGCCGCAATAGTATCTCGTGAGCTTGGCATAGCTTGCGTTGTTGGCACAGAATTTGCAACTAAAAAACTCAAAGATGGAATGATTGTCACAGTCGATGGATCAAGAGGCATTGTTTATAAAGGACAAAATCAAATCGCTAAAAAAATACTCGAAGCCGCAAGCAAAAAAGAACCAAAACATTTCAAAACCGCAACCCATGTATATACTAACCTTGCAGAGCCGGAACTCGCTGCCCAGATAGCCTCAAAAAACGTGGACGGTGTCGGACTGCTGCGGGCAGAATTTTTACTGGCCCAAATAGGTAAACATCCTAAAGAATTTATAAAAGAGGGCAAAGAAGAGGATTATATCAATAAACTTGTAAATGGCCTTTCATTGTTTACTAATGCATTCGGTTCCCGCCCGGTAATTTATAGGGCTACAGATTTTAAGTCAAACGAATATAAAGATCTTAAGGGTGGAGAAAAATATGAACCTATCGAATCAAACCCAATGTTGGGTTATCGAGGAGCATTCCGATACATCAAAGATCCGGATGTTTTTAAGCTTGAACTAGAAGCAATAAAAAGGGTTCGTCAAAAACACGAAAATCTTCATCTTATGATTCCATTCGTTCGCTCACCAAAAGAACTAATGTCCGCAAGAAACATTGTTGCAGAGTGTGGGCTGTTCAAGGATCCAAAATTTAAGTTTTACATGATGGTCGAAATACCAACCAATGTTATCCGGTTAGAGGAATTCATTAAAGTTGGTATCGATGGAATTTCGATCGGTTCCAATGATTTAACAATGCTTATTTTAGGTACAGACCGAGACAACGAGGAGGTTGCCACCGAATTCAACGAACTTGACCCGTCCGTACTTTGGGCTCTCAAAAAGATAATTGAGACTGCCAATAAATTTAATATTACTTCATCAATTTGCGGCCAAGCGCCCTCAATTTATCCGGAACTTACGCAGATGCTTGTTGAATGGGGAATTACGTCCGTATCTGTCAACCCTGATGTTATAGATTCAACCCGAGAAATTATTCATGAAGCGGAATACAAGTTGCTAAAAACAACTAAAAAGAGTTAAAAAATATATAGATGGCAAAAATAACAAAAATTATCGGTAGAGAAATATTAGATAGCCGCGGATATCCAACAGTGGAAGCGATAGTTCAATTGGATGATGGTTCCGTAGGCAATTTTGCTGCGCCGTCAGGAATTTCTATCGGCAAACACGAGGCTGTGGAATTAAGAGACGGAGACCCAAAAAGATATGCAGGTCGGGGAGTATTAAAATGTCTTGAAAATATTTTGCACATACTGGCGCCAGCTGTAATTGGCATAGATGCAGCTGGTCAGGCAGGCATAGATGAAATATTAATCAAAGCTGACGGAACCGAAAATAAATCCAAACTTGGAGCAAATACTATACTCGCAATTTCCGGCGCCGTAGCTAAGGCCCAAAGTGCTTCCGAACGGGTTACGCTTTATAAATATATTTCTAAGTTATTAACAGGGACAGATGTTCAAAAATTTCAAATTCCTACTCCCATGTTTAACATCTTAAACGGAGGAAAACATGGTGGAGGCAATATTGATTTTCAGGAATTTATGATTGTTCCACCTGCAGCTACTTCTTATTCTGCCAATTTACGCGTAGGAACAGAAATTTATTACGCGCTAAAGGATGTTATTACAAACCATAGCGGCATCACCCTAGTTGGAGATGAGGGTGGTTATGCGCCTGTGCTTTTTACTAATGCAGATGCCTTAAAACTCTTAGAAGAGGCGGTTTCCAAAGCTGGTTATGCACTTGGCTTAGACGTCTTTTTTAGCCTGGATGTTGCAGCTTCATATTTTAAAAACGGCAACGAATATAAGATAAAAGATAAGCCAGTTTCACTTTCTACTAGGGATTTTATAGACTTTTTTGAAATTTTAAGTTCTCAATTCCATATTTTACTTCTTGAGGATCCCCTATCCGAAGATGATTGGGACGGTTGGGTGGAGCTTACAACTAGGCTTGGTTCAAAAGCAATTATAATAGGTGATGATTTAATAACGACCAATATTGAAAGGTTGAAAAAGGCTATTGATAAAAAAGCCTGTAATGCAGTTCTCATTAAACCAAATCAAGTAGGTACAATCACAGAAACTCTCGAAGTTGTAAAAGTGGCTCGTGCTGCCAACTTTAAGATAGTTGTTTCACACCGCTCTGGGGAAACCAACGAAGATTTCATAGCTGATTTTGCCGTGGGAGTTAATGCGGATTATGCCAAATTTGGAGCTCCGGCACGTGGCGAGCGGGTAGCAAAATATAATAGACTCTTAGAAATTGAGTATGAACTTTCCTAAATGCTTATAGTCACCCAAAAACCCAAACCGGTCGTTCTTTGTATTTTGGATGGTTGGGGTTTCGCGCAGGCTGGCCCAGGCAATGCTATAACGCTTGCTAATCCTTCAAATTTTAATGATCTTTGGTTTTCATTTCCCCACAGTCTCCTGGTTGCTTCCGGTCAGGCTGTAGGCTTACCCGACGGAATTTTTGGCAATTCAGAAGTTGGACATATTAATTTAGGCGCCGGCCGAGTAGTTTTTCAGGATCTACTTCGTCTCAACAACGCCATCGCCGATGGTTCTTTCTATCAAAACGAGGCTTTTTTGGGTGCTCTTTTGCATATCAACAAAAATAATTCAAACATTCATTTAATGGGTCTTACTGGTTTAGGTGCAGTTCACAGTGAAATTAGTCATCTTTATTCGCTCCTCACATTTTTACAAAGGAACAAGGTTCCGGGTTCTCGAGTAAAAATTCATTTATTCACAGACGGACGGGATAGTCCACCTACATCTTCAAAAACGGTTTTGACCGAACTCGCAAATAAACTCAAAAATGACAACCTCGGAGAAATAGCCTCAATTTCCGGCAGATATTTTGCAATGGACAGAGATAATCGCTGGGAAAGAACAGAAAAGGCATACAACGCGATAATCGGAAAAAGTGACAAAAAGACTACCAGTGCGATATCCGCAGTTGACCAGTCTTATGCCCAGGGGAAAACCGATGAATTCATTGAACCTTGCACGATAGTAGATGATTCGAATATCCCTCTCGGTCCGGTTCGTGAGAACGATGCGATAATCTTTTTTAATTACAGGCCGGATAGAGCAAGACAAATTACAAAAGCGTTTGTCTTGGATGATCTCACTAATTTAAAAACATCCTCAGACGATCCCGTAAAAGCTTTTAATCGTGGCAAGAAGCCGAAAAATATATTTTTTGTAACATTTACTAAATATGAAAGAAATTTGCCGGTTGCAAGTGTAGCTTTTGGCCCAGAAGAGGTACCCATGCCAATTGCCCGCATATTTTCTGAAAGGTCTATGCAGCAACTGCATATTGCCGAGACCGAAAAATATGCTCACGTCACATATTTTTTCAACGGCGGCTTAGAATTGCCATTTCCTGGTGAAGACAGATTGCTTATTAACTCTCCAAAGGTAGCTACTTACATACAGGCACCGGAAATGTCTGCCTCTCAAATAACTGCCAAAATTTTGGAAAAACTAGATGCAAAAATTTATGATTTTATTGTTGTTAACTACGCTAACGCAGATATGGTAAGCCATACGGGAGACATTAAAGCTACTATTAAAGGAGTTCAGACTATTGATCACAATTTAGGAATTTTATCAAAAGCGGTTCTAGGAGCAGGTGGTGGATTGATAATTACCTCAGATCACGGTAATGCTGAGGTTATGATCAATCTTGGATCAGGTGAAGCAGACACAGAGCATAATATTAGTCCGGTACCTGCACTTTTTGTATTCGACCAACTGCGTGGTCAAAATCAACAACTTCCACAAGGGCTCTTGGCGGACATTGCCCCAACAATTCTTGGCGTTTTACAAATTCCCAAACCATCGCAAATGACCGGCCGCAGCCTACTT
>CAYHKI010000020.1:0-12661 GCA_964357165.1 uncultured Gammaproteobacteria bacterium
AATGGCTGAAATGTATTGTGTAAAGTGTCGACAAAAGAGAGAAGATCCTAATGCAGAAAAGGTAACCATGAAAAATGGTAAGCCTGCACTTAAGGGTACTTGCCCAACTTGTGGAACAAAAATGTTTAAGATCGGTGGCTAAGTATTAGTAGATAAAAACCCCTGAGACAATATTTTGGTGTCATGGGGTTTTTTCTATCGAAAATTCTACTTAGCTTGAAAAAAGTGTAATGATAAACTTTTGAAGACTATATAAAGTTTTCAATAAACTTGATGGATATTTATATATATTTGTATAATATTGCTGATTTGCCGCAATAATTTTATCCTTGTCAAGATGCCATATAATTTTTGATATTTGACCGGGCCTTCCTTCTATTTGATAAAGCTCAATTTTTTCATAGCCTATTTGTTCGTTTTTGTCCAAATTTATACGTTTAGAATCTGTAATGGAGATTACAGCCTGCTTATCGGCAATAACTGCAGGTAAAACTTTATTAAAAAGACTCGGATCTTGTCCTTCACCTATTTCCAATGTTGCTATAAAATTTTGCGAATTTTTATTAAAGGCGGTGTCGTGAACAAATTTAACTTTTGTTATTTCTCCTTCGTTTGTTTCCATTTCCCACGTATAAGCTGTAGTGTCGAATGATTTAGAATCCGGAGGAATTGGTCCGGGGATTCTAATAATTTTTTGTAACTGATCTTTTAGGCTAAAATTAATTTTGTCGGTGGATTGCTTGACTACTTTAAAGCTAATTACAACGGTATAAATAAAAATTATCAGAAAGATTAAGAAGATTGTGCCAAGCGATATTAAAACTTTTTTTTTCACTTTATATTTTAATGTTTAAATTATATTTCATCTTCTTTTGCGAACAAAGCTTTGGTCGTCTACAAACCAGGTTACCAGATCGAGTATAAAAAGCGAAAACGTGATAGTAAAGTATGCTAGGCTTGTTTGAAGATCGATTGTTCTTAAATTTTCTGCCGAGGCGATAGTGTAAATGAAAAACAGTGCGGTTGGCCAAATGATCAAAAAACCTAAAAAGGAAGTAATGTCCGAAACAAAACGCCAGACTTTCTGCGAATAAAAAAATAAACCAAGCGAATCTATCAAAACCAGTAATATGGAAAAAATTAATATAGATTGGTATACATGCAGACTTGCGGGCCAGCCATTACCAACCAGCGGATTTATTTCATAAATTAAGCGCGGAAGTCTTAAGAAGTCTAAGAAATTTTCCGTATAGGTATGCAGTAGGGTTATAGTTGCAATGGCGGTAAAGAAAAATATAAGGTTTAGGTATTGTAATAAAGAAACAATTTTGGGTTTTTTGGCAGACATACTTTTAATGATACTAAATTAACCTTCCTGTTGTGGTCTATATTGCAAGGCTTCGGCGACATGGTTAGATTTGATTTTAATTGAAGCTTCGAGGTCGGCAATGGTTCTGGCAATTTTTACAACACGGTGAAAGGAGCGCGCAGAAAGGTTTAGTTTGGCAATTGCTTGTTTTAAAAGAAGAACAGATTGTTCGTCAAGGTTGCAGAATTCCTTCATAAGTTTACTAGACATTTCGGCATTTGATGTAATCGGTAAACCTTTAAAGCGTTTTTCCTGGATATCTCGGGCTCTTTGAACACGAGCTTGAATTGTTTTTGATGATTCCGATTTGATTTGGGTTGTTAGTTTTTCCACTTTGACCGCAGGAACGGTTACGTGGATATCGATTCGATCTAAGATTGGACCGGAGATTCGTTTTTGATAACGGGTAATTGTGTGTGGTGAGCAAGTGCAGTTTCTGGATTCGTCGCCAAAATAGCCACAAGGACAGGGGTTGGCAGCTGCAACCAAACTAAACCGGCAAGGAAAATTAAAAGAGCCTGCGGCGCGCGATATTGTCACGTTGCCATCTTCCATTGGCTGGCGCAGCGCCTCCAAAACCTGACGAGGAAATTCCGGGAATTCGTCTAAAAATAATACCCCACGGTGAGCCAGTGATATTTCTCCAGGTTTTGGTACATTACCTCCGCCAATCAAGCCAATATGGCTTGTTGTGTGATGAGGGCTTCTGAAGGGGCGCATTGTAATAATAGGTTTTTCGCGAGTAAGCAAGTTGGCAACGGAATAAATTTTGGTTACCTCCAAGCTTTCTTCAAACGAAAGTTTGGGTAGGATAGTCGCAAAAGATCTGGCCATTAAGGTTTTGCCGGCTCCCGGCGGACCTTTCATCAGTAGGTTATGGGCACCGGCTGCGGCAATTTCCAAGGCTCTTCTGGCACTTTCCTGGCCTCTGATGTTTTCAAAATCATAATCCAAATTTTCTAGAACTTTAAAAACTTGTTTTTTAGTTTTGGAAGGTTCGATTTTTTCCACCTTCGCTAAAGCTTCGGTGGACATGCCTGCCTTGCCGGCAGGCAGGCCTGTTTTACCTGTAGACAGGTTCTCTGATGTGAAATGGTCGAATAACTGATGAAGGTTTTTTACGGGATAAACGTTAATTTTATTGATAATGTTTGCCTCGTCTAAATTGTCTTCGGGAATAAAGATGTTTTTAAAGTTTTTATCTCGAGTCATAATGGCGCAAGGCAGGACTCCCCAAATTCTACGCAACGACCCATCTAGTGACAGTTCACCTAGAAAAACGCTATCCTGGGGATTGGCTCTAAGCTGTTCTGAGGCAATTAAAATTCCCAGAGCAATTGGCAGGTCGTACGCAGGACCTTCTTTTGGCAGGTCTGCTGGGGCTAAATTGACTGTAATTTTTTTAGCGGGAAAATCGGCACCGGAATTTTTAAGTGCTGCGCGGACACGTTCCTTTGATTCTTCGACGGCTTTGTCGGGAAGACCAACAATTGTAAAGGATGGGAGGCCTTGGGCGGCGATATCTACTTCGACGGTTATGGGAACCGCATCAAGGCCGACAACCGCTGCGGAAGTAACTTTTGCAAGCATAGCAAAATTATAACGAGTAAGGGGAGCTTAGTCGAGGACAGGTAAGCCATTTAAAAATCTTTCGAAGTCATACTGATAAACCAAACTTTCACCCTTGTATATTCCGACGGTTTGACCATACATCCATTTCTCAAATTCGGTAAATTTGTTAGGACTAAGGACCTCTTTAATGTTGCTTATTGTATAGCCAAGCATACTTCCATGTTTGACAAGTTTTAATTTCTTATTTGTCATTTTTATTTGAGAACATAGTACGTCGCCCTACCTCTGCCTTTTCTTTCAATCAGGCCAAGATCTATCAATTTTTGAAAATCTAAAGCTCTTGTTGCTTTAGCACGCTTTGTAAATTTTGCATAGTCTCGATCTGCGATAAATCCTTTTTCTTTTATAAACTTTAATACCTTCAGATGGTAAGACTGTAATTGTGTTTGGGGCGTGACGGAGATTTCGCCGAGCTGCTTTTGAATGCGCAAGAGTTCGTCAATAATTCCTTCGGTGAAGTATTCAAGCCAGGACGTAAAGTCTATTTTATTTGCAAGATCATAAAAATTGCCAAATTCACCGACAGTTTGAAAATACTTTGTCACGTTCTTGTTGTAATAATTTTCAAAACTAAAGAGATTAAAAGTATTTAGGCCTAACTGCGCAAGAAGCACTTTAGTTGCAAGTCGCGTGGTTCTACCATTGCCGTCTATAAAAGGGTGAATAATAACCATTTGTTTATGAAAAATACCAGCAAGTATAAGAGGGTCTATTTTTTCTAGCCCTGAGCTTACAAAATCAATGAGATTTATTAATAGATCTTTTACATCTTTAGCATCGGGAGGTAAATAAACCACTTTCCTTTTTATTGGGTCGTTAACTACCACTGGTTTTTGTCGAATTTTGCCTGTATCACTCTTTGATAAAAATCCTTCTATGACTTGTTTTTGGATTGTTAAAACTAGGTCAAGTGATAACCTTGTCTTGTTCTTTTTAAGTTTTTGGTTTAAGTCTTCTAATGCTCTATTGTAATTTAACACCTCTTTTTCACTATCTCTTACGTGAGTTGGTCTGGATTTAAGAATTTTTTTTACTTCTGTTAAAGGGAGTGGGTTTCCTTCGATGCTTGTCGAAGCGTAAGTTGATACGGCTCTAGCTATTTTTTCCAATTCTACTAAAACTACGTTTGGGAATCTTCTATTATTGAGCTCGATTACAAGCGAGTTAATTCTCTTAATATTTGCCAAAAGACAGTCGGAAATTGTGTATCGTGGTATGAACATTAGTCGTATTTTAGACGATTTTTAGGCGATTTTCAAGAAGCAGAATTTACAATACTATGTTAAATTCAAATGGAATTGCTGTGGGTAAGCTCAACCTACCTTTGTGAAGGATGGGAGGCCTTGAGCGACAATATCGACTTCGACTGTGATTGGAACTGCCTCTAAGCCGACAACAGCGGTGGATATTACTTTGGCTAGCATAAAACTGCTATAAAGAAGAGTGGTTATTTCCCGTAGGTCCGAAAAGCGAAGTGATATAATCTAGGCCTATGGAAAGACTAGATTTATCTTCTGGTGCTATGACTTTCAAAGAGCGCGCAGGTGGTGTTGTGATCCGAGTCCAAAAAATCGAAATTCCGCGGCAGGTACCGGGGTCTGTTGCTCAGCATGAATCTGCCCATATTGTGGCGGCCGGAAGAATTAAAAGTGCGACAATTATTCCAAGCGGAAATGCACTGGGTACGACAACTCCAGAGGTAATGACGGCAGCTGCTGCTGCAGCGGCGGCGGCGATGGGTCATGACGGTGTCGGTTGGGATTTATTTGTGACAGAACAAATGCTAGGAGTAGATGCACAAACGGCAAAAACGGCGGCTAGACAGGCGCTTTCTGGTAAACAGGAAGAGATGCATGAAGTGGCAACACTTTTGGAAGAGCGTAAAACGATTTATCAATCGGACGTAGAAGAGGCAAGAGAAAACGTAAGACGAAAACGAAAAGGGATATTTGCAGTAGAAGTGGAAATAACATCTGCTCAAGGAAAATTAATAAGCTTCACGACCGAAACGATCAACTCTGAAATCCAGATTAAAGATGATTTGGTTGAACCTTTTAAAGCTGCATAAGGAGCAGGAATCTAGAAAACTTTTTTTGTTAATTTGAGAGATTAGACAAAATTAAGCTATTTTGCTGGTGGCGGGTCGTTTTCGGCCGCCAAAATTGGGGTAAGAATATTGTTTTTTGACTTAAGATAAGAAAGCTTGTGTCTTTGGCAATATTAGTTCAATGGAATTGAGTATCCTTCGCCGTTTTCTTTATAAAAATAATCCTTATTGATGTTAAGTGTCGTATTGCCCTTCGTCTGGATTAAGAGCTTATCATTTTTTGTTTCAATTTTCGATTGATTGTTGGTTAGAGTTATTTCCTTTTCATTTTCTAGATTAACCGGCTTTCCCTCGGCATTTTTTATTTTAACTTCAAATGAATTCTCATTTATTTTATTAGTACTGATCTGTAAAGGTTGAGAAAAAGCATATACCTCGTTAAATCCATAAATAGGAAACATACGATAAGAAACTCCGGATTCTGCTGTTTCTTTATTGGCAAGCCCAAATGTTTCCCTGTACACAAAATAAGTATTGTCATCCTTTTGGATGTAACCGACAATTGAGACACCATGGCCAGAGAAAAAGGTGAGTGGGATAAATCCAAGTTTGGTTTTTTTGAGATTTCCATTTAACATCGAAAAACGTGCTTTTATTCCTCCATATAAAATGCCATGTTTATGAATAGCATCGATTGTGTTTTGAGTAAGTTTCGGTTCTTTTTTAAATATTATTTCCCAAAAAGCTTTATTTCTAAAAACTGTGATTGGGTTGGAATAAATATGAAAATCTTTTGCAATGTAATCATAGGTTATAGGTAAATTGTAATCCTGAATGGAAAGTTTAATGTCCGGACTGGCTTCTTTTCGCGAGGATAATATTTGGGCATAACCCCAAAGTGAATATGGTACCGGAGTATGAGAAACGGGGTCCTCCATCAGTTTTTTACGGTTCAAACCATAATCCTTAACCCCTTGAGATGCTCTTTGATAATATAGTGAATCCAGAATTTTAAAGTTTAATCCCTGTTCTTCGTTACCTGTATAAATGCTTTTATAAGTTTGTAGCTCGTTGCCTAAAAGAAGTGCGTGCCAGTCTGAAACAGTACTGGCAGCCTGCGCCATGCAGCGATAGTTTCCTTTTCTACGCCTGTTATCAAAAGTCCATACAGGGTTTGGCTGATAGGTATTATTTATATAATTAACCCACTCCTGGGATTCTTCCAAATTCTTGTAAGGTAGTTTCGTTAAAACGTTTGGAAGAATAAAAATATTTCCACCACCCGGAATATCTGACCAACCCTCTCTTAACAACTCATATTTAATAGGAAATCCCTGGCCTTTAAACCAAATATTGGAATAATAATCTGGTATTGATATCTTATCCGGAGCCTCATCAAGTGCCCAAGAATCCGTATTTATTCTAAAGAGAGTGAAACTAACTAATAAGATAAGGACTATTAAAGTTGATAAAGTTACGATAAGAACCAGAAATATTTTTTTAAATCGTTTTTTTAATTTCATCAATCAATTTATATTATAAGGTTACTTTAATCTTAGATTATTAATATAGCAATTTATAGAGTGATTTCAGGATTCATAAATCTGGTTTATTGATTTGATAGGAATTGTTGAGATTCATAATTGTGATTGTTTATAAACCAATATAAATTATTAAGTTTAATTTCTGATAATATTAGGTAGTGAAAAAGATTGTATATGTTTTGTTTTTGCTGGTTTTGATTGGCGGAGCCGGATATTTTGTCTTTTTGAATAGGCAGAACTATCAAAGCCTAATAGATTCTCTTCACCCCTGCGATAAGCCAATTGGCTACCGAATTGATTCTATTGATCCTAAATTTAATATAAGCCGAGATAAATTTGCGGCTGATGTAGATGCAGCTGCCAAAATTTGGAGTAAGCATAGTTTTTCAACGAATAAAGGTGGAGGGGGAAAATTATTTGTATACGACCCAGCCGGCAAACTTTCCATAAACTTAATTTATGACCAAAGGCAGACAGAAAACACCAAAATATATCAACTGGATAAACAGCTAACAGTTGAGAAGAGTACTCTTAATGCACAAATTGCAGATTATAAATCGCAGGTTTCGGATTTAAAAAAACGTTTTGCAAAATATGAGAGCAAAGTTCAATCGTGGAACGCCCAAGGCGGTGCACCACAAGATGTGTTTGAACAATTAAATAAGGATAGGTCAGATCTGCAAGTGGAATCGAGTAGATTAAATGACATGGCTAATAAATTAAGCCTATCCTCGGAAAATTATAATTTTGGAGTAGATAAACTTAAAAGCGCAATAGGAGATTTTAATGAGGAATTGACCAAAAAACCGGAGGAAGGAATATTTATAGGTGATCAAAACAGAATAGAAATTTATTTCAACAACAATCAGCAGGAGTTGGTGCATACTTTAGCCCATGAATTTGGACATGCACTAGCACTTGCACATGTAAATGGAAATTCTCAAGCGATAATGTACCCTTACACCACAAAAACTATAACTTTAAGTTCAGAAGATATTGCCGAACTTTCCGAGGCGTGTAGAGAAAGATCTATTTGGGAAGTAGTTAGTTTTAGATTAAACTTTTGATTTTCTGAATCCGGCGGAGATTGCTTCGTCTTCGCTGCAAAACCAGTTTTCTCCACGGGAAGTATCAATTTGAGTTTTGTTGTAATATCTTTGGCCAGTCATATGATAGATTTTTTCTCCACTTGATGAGATGTTGCCTTTTATTGTGCAGCCATTAGGGATTGATGATTGATTAGGGGTGGTCGATTGCTGTTTTGTACCAGCTGGGCAACTTGACCACAATCCTCGATTATTCCCTCGTGCCTCTTCTTCTGCCTTGCGAAATTGGTCTTGGTATTTAATGTCCGGTGGATATGTTGATGAGTTGGCAAAACCTTGACGCACTAGAAAATCATTGACGAGAGTATCTCCAACGTAAACATATCGCAATAAACGACCATATTTATCCGTTTCGGATACATCTTTTTCTAGTCGTACTGATTTACCCTCAACCATTTCTTTATTTTTAAGTGAGGCTTCAAGGCCAAAACATTGAACAGGTTTTTCGGGATGAACAGTTTCCGGGGTATCGATACCGATGTAGCGAATTTTTTGTCCGTTTTCTATTTCTATTGTATCTCCGTCTATGACTCTTTTTACCAGAAACTGAGCTATATTTTGAACTGAGGTTTGATTTTGATTTGTTGAAAAAGATTTAACCTGTCCTTGATTAGATGATTCTAGGTTGAGAGTGTTTTTTTCTTGTACTACTGCCTTTTTTTGTACAAATGATGAAGACGAGATAAAACCTAAAGAAAAAATAATAACTACAATAAAAACAAATATGATTCGCTTATTGGGAGGCACTAAGGTTTCTTATTTTTCAGAAACATAGCTCGAAGCGTTTTTGTGCTGTAGTAAAGCGCAAATATAAAGATAACAGCTAGAGTTTGGTTGGTAAGAAAAAATAGGTTTGCAAAAGATTTTTCCAGATAGGCATTTACTGCAAAATACTCGAACGTAATTATGCAAATTACAGAAATTATGGTGTCTGTAATTGAAGTCCATTTTTGAAGAGGATTTGTGATTCCTGCCAATATGCCGATTATCAAAATAGCAAATATCGAAAGTAAAAAAGGAAATGGCAAATCTGCTGTTAAAAATGGCAAAGTAATGGCCATAACAATTGCCGCTGTCATAAATAGAATCCTGACTAAATCACCGTAATAGTGGCGGGTAAGCTTTTTTTCATTCACAATGCGTTCCAATAAATCTTCCATATACTTAATTATAGAGTGTGACGTCAACTTGATAAACACACAAAACACTGTCGGGACTTGTAAATTGGCTAAAATTGCCGTTTAATTATGTTGATGCCTCAAAAAGATCTGCTTTTAAGTATTTTCGCGAGTTATGTGGCTGCGATTTCTCTTTTGCCAACGCTAATTAACACCCAATATATAGATAAGCTTCCCTACCCATATGTTTTACTTTTTGTAATTTTTCCCATAGTTTGCGTCGTAGGCATGCAAATTGCCCATAGAGTTGGTAAAAAGTACAGTTTTTTGTGGCAAATGGCAAAATTTGGCTTTGTAGGGGTTTTGAACACCGCAATAGATTTTGGTGTTTTAAATGCGCTGATTGCCTTAACTTCTATTACCGCAGGCGTATCGATAATAGGTTTAAATGTTATTTCTTTTTCGGTAGCAGTTACTAATAGCTATTTTTGGAATAAGCAGTGGGTATTTTCTGCAGGTAAAAAGGGTAATTTTGTGACATTTCTTGTAGTCACTCTTATTGGGCTTTCTATAAATACCGGAACCGTGTACATACTTACTACATATTTGGGACCGGATTCCAATTCTTCACAAACTCAATGGGCGAATCTGGCGAAAGTGATCGCCACATGCTTCTCGCTAATTTGGAATTTTGTAGGTTATAAACTAATTGTTTTTAACAAGAAATAATATTTTAATTAGTTTGTGCTTCGCTAATGCTTATTTTTTTAATAAGAGGTGAGATATTCCTTTAGTCTTGTTAGAGCTTTTGCCCTGTGAGATATTTTGTTTTTTTGAGCTTGAGACGTTTGGGCAAAAGTTTTTTTGTAGCCTTTTGGAATAAATATTCTGTCAAAACCAAACCCGTTTTCTCCCAAGCTAGTTTTTGATAATTTTCCGCTAACTTTACCTTTGAATATTTTAAGTTTGGCACCATCGTAGATAGCAACCGCGGCGGTGACTTTTGTTTTGGTTGGTCTGTCACCAATAAGTTTGATAATACCCTCTGTGCCGAGAGTTTGTAGGAAAAATTTTATAAATGGACCGGGTAGGCCGTTTAGGGCTTCAATTTCAAAACTAACATCTTCTACTAGTACCGGTTTTTTGATTTTTTGGTAGGCCATTTTTGCTTTCTCGGTTATTACCTCATCTAAATCGAGTGATTGGATTTCGGGAATATCTATTTTTTTTAATTTAAAACCAATGCCCAATATGGACGTCAATTCGCCAATTTTATATTTATTAGAAGTGACTACCGTGATATTTTTAAGTTTTAATTTATTCATACTCAATCGTTGAGGGAGGTTTTTGAGTGATGTCATGGAGAACTCGATTTACACCACGTACTTCGTTAACAATTCTGTTTGATACTTTTTCTAAAAATTCTGGATTAAATCTCGTCCAGTCTGCTGTCATAAAATCGGTAGTATCAACCGACCTAAGACTGATAATATAAGAATATGTTCGTGCATCTCCCATAACACCGACTGATTTTATTGGAAGCAGTGCAGCAAAAGCCTGACCTACCTTATTATATAGACCATTCGATTTTAGCTCGGAGATAAAAATATCATCAACTTCGCGAAGTATAGACAAGCGTTTGGGGGTGACCTCTCCAAGTATTCTTATGGCAAGCGCCGGTCCTGGGAAAGGATGTCTTTGTATAAATTCCTGAGGAATATTCAAAAGTACCCCAATTTTCCTGACTTCGTCTTTGTAAAGATCCGCCAGTGGTTCAATTATTGATAGTTTGAGGTTTTTTGGTATTGTTACGTTATGGTGGCTTTTGATTTTGTCGGCATGTTCAGAAGTCTGCGCAGATTCAACACGATCAGGATAAATTGTCCCCTGACCCAGAAATTTTACTTGCATACCAGCAGGTAAGACATTTTTAATATTTTTGGCTTCTTTTTCAAAAACCTTAAAATAATTATGGGCAATAATTTTTCTCTTTTTTTCCGGATCTATAATACCGCTAAGTGACTTTAAAAATATTCTTGATGCGTCGATCGTCTTAAAGTTAATAAAGCCAACATGGTTGATTATTTTTTTAACTTCTAAGACTTCGTTTTTGCGCATTAGGCCGGTATCGATAAAAACTAGGTGGAGATTTCTTGGTGCGGCAACTTTAATGAGTGTAGCAGCGACAAGTGAATCAACTCCTCCGGAAACGGCCATGATTATTATTTCATTTTTGATTTCATTTTTTAGTGAGGTAATGATTAAGTCTTTTACTTTTGATATATTCCAATCACGATTTACTCCTGCTATTTTGAAAAGAAAGTTTGAAAGAATTATTTTGCCTTTTGGTGTATGGGTTACTTCCGGATGAAACTGAATGCCAAAGATCTTTTTTTTGCTATTTTCCAAACCTGCAATCTTGGCGTTTTTTGATGTTGCAATAATATTAAATCCTTTTGGAATTTTATTTACTTGATCGCCATGAGAAAACCAAACAATTTCTTCCCTGCTAAGCCCCGAAAATAATGGTGATGTTTTTGTGTTGATAATTTCTTTTCCAAATTGTTTTTGCTCATGACTTGTTACATTTGCATCAAAGTGATTTGCAATAAGTTGTAAACCATAACAAATACCAAGTATTGGTATATTTAAATTGAATATTTTACTGTTTGGTTTTGGTGCGTTTTTTTTGTAAACAGAATACGGACTTCCGGATAAAATAATTGCTTGTGGTTTTGCATGATTTAAAGTGGTAATTGAAACATCCGGACTAAAAAGTTCACTTTTTACACCGAGTTCTCGAATTCTTCTTGCTATAAGATGAGCATATTGGCCTCCAAAATTAATGACGGCAACCATGCTTTATATTAGTTTTGAAAGGTTTTCGGATATACGATCGTTTGGATTTGTTTTTAAGTCTATTTCAAATTTATGTTTTGTTAATTTCTCATAAGCGAGCATGTAGCGAGTTGCAATTTTAACGATTATGTCATTTGGTAATTGTGGTGGTTTGCCCTTACCAGTATAGTTTTGTTTGACAAACCAAAGCCGCATAAATTCTTTATCATAATTTTCTGGTTCTTCACTTTTCTTAAATTTTGCGGCATAAGTTTTTTTAATCCATATTCTGCTGGAATCCGGTGTATGTATTTCGTCAATTAATATCAATTTTCCTTTTTTATCCAAACCAAATTCGTACTTCGTGTCCGCCAAAATAAAACCAGCTTTGTCATAAAGTTTTGTGCCGCGTTCAAAAAGTTTTATTGCGGCTTTTTCAATTTCTCTCCAAATTTTGGGGCTTATTAATTTTTGTTTGATTATTTCTTTTGCTGTAATTGGTTCATCGTGCCCCCCGGGTCCTGTTTCACGGGTAGTTGGAGTAATAACCAGTTTTTTAAGTTTTTGATTTTTGACCAGTCCATCAGTAAATTTAATTCCATAGATTACCCTTTGTCCATCATTGTATTTTGTCCAAAGAGAAGTAGAAGTCACACCTGTGATATAACCACGAACAACAACTTCGATTGGTAATGCCTGCGCTTCGGCAACAATCATAACATTAGGATCGACAACACCGATCATGTGATTTTGAATAATGTCACGAGTTTGCTCGAACCAAAATTCAGAAAGTTTTGTCAAAACCGCACCGCGAAATGGAATAAGGCCCAAAACTCTGTCAAACGCAGAAATTCTGTCGGTTGCTATAAGTATTCTAATGCCACCCTTCGTATACCAATCGCGAACTTTGCCGCTTTGTCTTTTACCAAGACCTTTGATATCGGTTGTTTTAAGGGCAAGTGGAATCCATTTTTCGATCAATTGCGGCGGAATCATTTCTTTTTGTT
>CAYHKI010000021.1:0-12606 GCA_964357165.1 uncultured Gammaproteobacteria bacterium
AATAATATCAGCAGGTCGCCTTGGCACCTTTCAGTCATACCAATGGCGCTCCTCTGATATTTTTTTTATATTTAAATTATGAAATTAATCATTGGACTTGGAAATCCAGGAAGTAAATATAAAAATAATAGGCATAATTTGGGATTTATAATAATCGATGCCTATGTTTCCAAGTTTGGATTAGAATGGGCATATAGTCGGGACTGGATATGTTTTTGGGCCAAAAATGAAAATGCCTTGTTTATTAAACCTTCCACATTTATGAATAAATCCGGTGCAGCTGTCAAAGCGGTTGCTGATTTTTATAAGGTTGATTTAAAAGATATATTAGTGATAAGTGACGAAGTTGATTTGCCTTTTTCCAAAATAAGACTTGCTTTTGATGGCCTATCGGCAGGACACAAGGGTGTGGATTCTGTTATCCAATACATAGGTGGATTTGAATTTGCCAGGTTGAGAATTGGTGTTGGCTCGCCTCGAAGAGCTTCGAGCGAAGCGGGCTCGCCTCGAAGAGCTTCGAGCGAAGCGGGTCGACCATCGCATCCTATATTAGATAGTGGCTCGAAAGTTAAAGTACCTGATGTTGCAGATTATGTTTTGGAGGATTTTTCCAAAGAGGAAAGGCAAAAGCTAGATGAAGTGATTTTAAAATGCCAGGAAGCCCTAAGTTCTTATATTGCCGAAGGTATTGAGGCGACTATGAATCGCTTCAATTGATAAACCGATGAAAGATAATTTTCGGGAAAAAGTATTTAGGGCAGTCAAAAAAATACCGCTTGGCAAAGTTTCGACGTATGGTCAGGTGGCACTGATTTTGGGAAAGCCACGCGGGGCAAGAGAGGTTGGATGGACGTTGCACTCAAACGACAGAATTGATGTACCGTGTCACAGGGTAGTCGATAGAAATGGCCGACTAGCTCCTAATTTTGTCTTTGACGGGTGGAAAGAGCAGAAAAGAAGATTAGAATCTGAGGGTGTTATGTTTGCAGATGAAATGCATGTAGATTTGAGAAAGTGCCTGTTTAAATAAATGTTTTGCGATTGAGGATATATTCTATTTCTTCTATTCCCCAAGGGGTAAATTTTTCTGTTTTTAGTAAACTTTTGAGTTTTGAAAGTGAAACAAATTTGCCGGATGCAACTTCGTTCTTGTCGATTTTTATTTTGCCATCGTATTTTGTGCTATAAAGCCTGACAATTTCGTGTTCTATGATATTTTTGCCTTTTTTTACAAATAAACTTTTTTGAATGTGTTTTTTGCGCAGCAATTTTACATTAGTTATTATTGATAATTCTTCCATTAGACCTCTTGTGGCTGCGTTTTTTGGTGATTCTCCCGGTTTTACGTGTTCCGATGCGCTAATATCCCAATATAGTGGAAAGGACGATTTGCTGGCACTCCTTTTTTGGATGTAAACCTGGCCTTTTGAGTTAAACACAAACATATTGACTGCAAGATGAAGTAAGCCTTTTTGGTACGCTTTTTGGCGGGTTGTGTTGCCGATAATCTTGCCGTTTTTGTTGACGATTTCGATAACTTCGTTTTCCATACCGTAATAATTGACTATTATATTTGACTTTTAGTTATAATACTATTATCCTTGGTTCTCAAATATTGATGTTTTCCCCAGAAATAATACAAAAAAAACTTGGTCTTCCAGCGTTAATTGAAAAATCCGGAGTTGTTTTTTTAGAAAAAGTACCATCGTGGGTTTTGGATTTAAAAAAGGTTAATTGGAAACCGGAACAGGTAATTTTAGCTGATCCTCTTTCTTATTGTGCTGGAGTCGTGCGGGCAGATAAAGCGGTTGAGGAGATGATTGGTGTTTATCAAGACCAAAAAGACGGTAACGGAGTTTCTGTTTATTTATATCATGCACCAATACATAACGATACTAAGCTTACAGAATGGGAGAATAAAGGGGCAAAGGTTGTAAAAAGTCTTGAAGAAGTTCCTGATAAATCTCCGGTTTCTGTGTTGTTTAGTGCTCATGGGGTTTCTCCAACTATTTGGATTGAAGCAAAGAGGAAAGGACTAAAGGGGAGAGACGCAACATGTCCTTTAGTTGATAAAACGCACCGCGAAGCAATTGAGCTTGCAAAAAAAGGTTATAAAATTCTACTTGTGGGACATGAGAAGCATGACGAGATTGTTGGAACATTTGGAGAAGCACCTGAAAGCATTTTAGTTGTTAATCCAAAAATTGATCGCAGTGAATTGGTTAACATTGTTGAAAAAAACAAAGAAGCACCTTTGGCATTGCGGACGCAGACTACATTGGCAGTGGAAGATACATTAGAATTAATAGAGACTGTGCTTGCGGTTTATCCTGATTTAAATTTAGCTAACCATTCTGATATATGTTTTGCGACACAAAACAGACAAGAAGCAATAATAAAAACAATTACTGACGCACAAGTAGATTGCATGATTATTTTCGGCTCAGATGAGAGTAAAAGACAACCAAGCAGTAATTCAATTAGATTAAGAGAGGTTGCAACTGAACAGGGTGTACCTGCTTTCCTTGTTGAAGATATTACTGAAATTGATGCAAAATGGTTAGAACAGAGTAGAAAAATTGGATTATCTGCAGGAGCTTCTGCAGACCCTAAAAGGGTAGCGGAAATGCTTGCCTGTTTGACAGAACTCGGAGTAAGGAGTGATCAAATTTGTCGTTTGACTGTAAAAGATGAATCGCAGGTTTTTGCTGCTGCCAAAAGCTTTGATTTTTCAAAAGCTGATTAATTTTGACATGAATACTCAAGACCAAATATTGTTGGTAGTAGATGACAAGGATAAATTTTTGGGTTATGAAAAGCGTGTGGTTTGTCATACAGGTTTAGGGAAAAGGCACAGGGCTTTTGTGACTTTGCTATTTGATAAGGATAAAAAAGTACTTTTACAAAGACGCAAACATAGGTTATTTGATAACCTCTGGGATTTGACTGCAATATCGCACCCGCTGCATGTTGATGGACGTGATGAGACGTGGCAGGAAGCGTCGGATAGGGCACTCAAAAAGGAAATGGGGATCGCGCATGTGGAAATTGAAAATATAGGAGGTTTTAACTACTACGCGAAGGATGGTAAAAATTGTGAGAACGAACATTGTGTAGTATTAATCGGAAACTATGATGGGGAAATAAAATCAAATCCTGAAGAGGTTTATGATGTGAAAAGAATGGAATATAAGGATTTTATTGGTGATATAGATAAAAATCCTTCCAAATATGCTCCATGGGCGATTTTGGCAGCCGGATTTTTAAAAAAACATTTTAAATAATGCAATTTGAAAAAGAACTAAAAAGTTTTCTGAAAACTTTTGAAGGTTATTCAAGTTCGTATTTTGCTCGAAAACTTAAAAACACTCGTAAATATCCCAAATTAATTACTAAATTGTATGCAGATTTGGCGGACTTTACCCAGGGAGGCAAGAGAATGCGGGCATTTTTGGTCTATTTGGGTTATATAGTCGGAAAGCCTTCGCAAAAAAAATCGGTCGATAAAATTTTGCCGATTGCACTTGCGGTTGAGATTATCCACAGCTTTCTTTTAATCCATGATGATATTATCGATAAATCTGAAACAAGGCGGGGAAAATCAACAATCCATAAACAATATGAGAAATTTTTTGATAGCCATTATGGTATCTCCCAAGCAATTGTTTTAGGGGATATTGCATGTTTTGAAGCATTTAATTTGATAAATTCTGCCGATTTTGATGATCGGTCGAAAATTTTATGTCAGGAAAAGCTTTATCAGGTTCTTCTGGAAACAGCATACGGTGAGGTGTTGGATGTTGAATATTCTTACAAAAAACCAAAAATTGCAGACATTATGCAGATAGCGGATTTAAAAACGGCAAGATATTCGTTTGTTGGTCCGCTTTCAATTGGAGGAATTTTATCCAAATGCTCAAACGAGCAAATGAAAGCAATACGTGAATATGGGCTTTTGGTTGGTATTGCTTTTCAACTTCAGGATGATTATTTGGGAGTTTTTGGTGACGAAAAGACGCTGGGAAAATCAGTGCTTTCGGATATGCGAGAAGGTAAAAATACTCTTTTAATATATAAAACCCGAGAACTTGCAACCTCAAAAGACAAAAAAATATTGGATAAAATTTGGGGGAAGCAAGACGCGACACTCTCGGATCTTTTGGAGATTAAGAATATTATTATAAAGTGCCAAGCGGACAAGTGGTGCGAGAACGAAAATATGAGGCTTACAGTTGTTGCAAAGAAAGAAGTTGCTAAAATAACAAAAAATCATAAATTGCAACAGATTTTGAGACAAGTTGCAGATTACGTTGTATCAAGACAGAAGTGAGTTAGTTGAAAATAAAGGTTTTTTTTGCTATTCTTTGTCTTATCCCTTAGGGATTTTTTGTGTTTGTTATAAAATAATGTCAAAAACTTCTTTGAAAGCAGTACCCAATCATGTTGTTATTATTCCCGATGGTAACCGTCGGTGGGCTAAAAAACGCGGCCTTGAGCCCATTGAAGGACACAGAAAGGGGCTCGATACGGCCTTGTCTATTGCAAGAGATTCCAGGGGTTTAGGTGTAAAAATCTTGACTCTTTGGGGTTTTTCAACGGAAAACTGGAAAAGATCAGAACTGGAAGTAAAGTATCTAATGAAAATATATGTTTGGTTCTTTAGAAAACATTTAAAGGAACTTGTGAGAGATGGTGTTAAGTTTAAATGGCTTGGGAGGCGCGATAGAGTACCTAAATCGCTTCGGGATGTGCTTTTGAATATGGAAAAAGTGACTGCCAAAAATAAAGAGTATCTTTTAAACATCTGTATAGATTACGGTGGTCACGAGGAGATGATTTCGGCGATCAAAAAGATTGTTTCTAAAAAAATAAAACCGTCTCAAATAACAGAAGAAATGGTTGCTAAGAATCTGGAGACGGCTGGTGTTCCAGACCCGGATCTTTTAATCAGGACCTCGGGAGAGATGAGAACGTCCGGAATTATGCCTTGGCAAACAACTTATACCGAGCTTTTCTTTTCAAAACTGCTTTTTCCGGATTTTTCTCTGGCCGAGTTAAAACGGGCCATTGCTGATTATTCCTACAGACAGAGAAGGTTTGGGCAATAGACTAATGGCCAATGTTGCAGGTTCCCCGCATAAATTTGATAAATCCAACTTAAGACAAGCAATTTTAGATGCACCAAAGCAATTCGAAACCGGTTTTGGTCTTGCTTCTGAAATTCATGTAGAGGGTGATTTTGCAAGGGTATGTTTTTATGGAGAGGGCGGGTCGGCATTTCCGGCGTCTATAGTTCGAATTCTTGCTGCAAATAAAAGGTATGAGGCAGGGGAATTACCGATTTCTTTTTTTCAAAATCATACATACTTGTTAACACCAGATGGTTCCAGTGATGCACTGAATATTTTTTGTTCATATTCGGGTAATACCGAGGAGACTATTTCGACGCTAAGGGCGGCGATTGAGGCAAAATTGCCGTCTGTAGGTATGGCAAGTGGTGGAAAAGTTGAAGAAATATGCAAAGAAAACAGTATTCCTTTTATAAAGTTACCAGTGCCGTACCAAGGTTTTCAGCCCAGAATGGGTACAGGTTTTTTTGTCGGTGCCATGTTGCAAGTTTTGGTAAACCATGGACTGGCAGCTGATTTACGTTCCGAAATTTTGAAAAGCGCTGTCGGGTTTGAGAAAGGTATGGAAGGATTCGAGAAGCTTGGTTTGGAAATAGCCGGGAAAGTTTGCGGTAAAACTCCTGTTATTTGGGCAAACCAAATGTTCAAGGAACTTGCCAGGATTTGGACAATTAAGTTTAATGAGCATGCTAAAAACCCGGCGTTTTGGAATTTTTTCTCGGAACTTAATCACAATTCGATGATTGGATATTCCAGCCTGGGGGACAAGTATTTTGCGATAATGCTCAAAGACCCTGCGGATGATCCAAGGAATCATAAAAGGTATGAGGTGACGACAGGAATTTTGAAAGAGGTTGGAATGGAATCTGTAATTTTGGAACTTGGGGGTGCAACGGTTTTTGAAAAACTTTTCAATTCAATTTATCTAGCAGATTTTGCGGCCTATTATTTAGCAGAAAAGAATCAGGTAGACCCGACTCCGGTTGCGATGGTTGAAGAGCTCAAGAAAAGACTGAAATAACCTATAGGGATCGGTTATGCTATAATTTTCCGCACGAATCTATGTATTTATCAAAGAATTGTTTGAGGAGCAACTAGCCACTAGTAACTAGTCGCTAGAAACTATTTTATGTGCGGAATATTTGGATATGTCGGTTCCCGGGGAGATGCCCCGCAAATTGTTTTAGACGGCTTAAAGAGACTGGAGTACAGAGGTTATGATTCCTGGGGAATTGCGGTGTTATCTCAAAACAAAATTTTTATTTCAAAAAAAGTTGGAGCTATTGGGGATATAAGTGATTTGTCAGAATTACCCTCTTCATCCGTTGGAATTGGACATACAAGGTGGGCAACCCACGGAGGTGTAATTGAAAAAAATGCACACCCTCATTCGTCTACCAAAGGTAATTTTGTGGTTGCACAGAACGGGATTGTTGAAAATTTTCAGGAACTCAAGTCTAAATTATCCAAAAGAGGCTACAAATTTTTAACCCAGACGGATACTGAGGTAATTGTCAGGTTAATTGAGGATGAATTGAAGGGGGATCTGGCTGAAGCAGTGAGAAAAGCCTTTTTAAAGCTGGAAGGGAGGAATACGGTTGTTATTCTTTCCGATCGTGGGGAAGTAATTGCGTGCAGAAATGGTTCTCCACTTGTAATTGGAACCAATCTTAAAAACGAGGTAATTTTTTCTTCCGACACACTTTCTTTTGCAGATCTTGCGAGCAAAATGTTGGTTGTTGAAAATGGACAAATGGTGGTTTCCCGCAGTGGTGGTATAGATCTTTTTTCTATTAAAAATGGAGCAAAGGTTAAGTTTAAGTGGGAAAGGGTGGATATTAAAAGTGACAAAGTCGGGAAAGAAGGTTACGCGCACTTTATGCTCAAGGAGATTTTTGAGATACCACATGTACTTAAAACCGTATCCCTGCAGCCTAAAAAACCTTTGATTGACCTTGCCCTGGCCATAAAAGGTGCCAGAAATGTTTATACAATTGGATCCGGTACGACAGGCATTGCAGCTGCCCAAATTGCTTATTTTTTAAGACACTTTTCTAAGGTTCGTGCGACAAGCTTAGTTGGGGCAGACAGTTACGAGTGTTTCGACTTGTTCGGTAAAGGTGACCTTATAATTGCACCGTCACAAAGTGGAGAAACAGCAGATGTTTTAGAAGTTATTGAAATCGCCAAGCAAAAAGGAGTTAAGGTTGCGACAAATGTAAATATGGCGGGTTCCATGATGACAAAACTTTCAGATTTTAAATTTATGACTAAAGCCGGGCCCGAAATTTGCGTGGTTTCTACAAAAGTTTTTGTTGCCCATATAGCTTGGGGCTATTTACTATCTAAAACTATAAAAGGTAATTACGAAGACGGTGTAAAAAATCTTGAGACTCTTGCCAAAACGATTAAAAGTTATCTTGCAAGCAAAAAAAATGTTGATTTGACAAAGAAACTTGCCAAAATCCTTTTGAATGAAGATCACATATTTTTACTGGGAAAAGCCCAGAACTTTCAGACGATTAGAGAAGGCATGATTAAGCTCATTGAAACCAGTTACAAGCACGCTCACGCCATGCCAGCGGGAGATTTAAAACACTATGCGATTACTTTGATGGAAAAAAACGTACCCGTTATTGTTGCCGTTTCTAATGATTCAGTAAAAAATGATGTTTTAAATGCAATTTCCCAGGTAAAAGCAAGGGGAGCATATGTTGTTGGCATAGCGCCACAAAATAATGTTGAGTTTGATTACTTTCTTAAAGTGCCGGACTCGGGTGAAGTGAGCTCTATTATGAATGTTGTACCATTACAGCTTTTGGCTTACCGCTTGGCTGTTGAACTTGGAAATAACGTGGACCGTCCCCGCAACATCGCGAAATCCGTAACGGTTAAATAGACTATTGGGGTGACGTTGCGGTGTAACTTGCAATGGGGCAGCTCGGGTTTCGGAGTGTGTCCTGCTCTTTGTCTTTCGGGTTATCCAGGCAGGTGATAAGACTGAACGAAGTGCAGGTTGATGTTGTGTCACAATTTGGAGGTTGTGGAATATAAATGTAAGGGATATTTAGTATTGGGTCTTGGGGAATCTTGTCTATGTATTTTGGGATTAGGGTACCGTCCGTGAGATTGTTTTTATAAACGCCGTTATCTATTTTTGCACTCAGTAGTGCCTGTTTTAACGCCATAACGTCAGACTTTCTTCTGCTGTCTATTGATTTTTCCTTTGCATTTGTAAAAGAGACAAAAGCTACACTAGATAATACTCCGATAATTGCGATGATAACGAGAGTTTCAATGAGGGTAAAAGCGGGTGAGAGGTTAGGTGTTAGGTGTTGGAGCTTAGTTTTCTTTCTAACCTCTGACAGCTTTAACCTAAGATCTAAACGCAAGGGCATTAGCTTAATATACCGCAGAGGGGCGATGAGGTAA
Source organism: uncultured Gammaproteobacteria bacterium (assembly GCA_964357165.1). Taxonomy (GTDB): domain Bacteria; phylum Patescibacteriota; class Microgenomatia; order Curtissbacterales; family GWA2-41-24; genus CAYHKI01. Next base: position 8,562 of record CAYHKI010000021.1, read on the forward strand.
AATATGCAAATGGCAAAAGTACTTAAGTTAGCTGCAAAAGAATTGCGCCTAAGCGAACCGACGAAAGCTGATCTTTTGGCGATCAAAAGACGGCCGATCTATATTATTTGTGACAATGTACTGGACACTTATAACATCGGGTCGATTTTTCGTTTAGCAGACGCGGTTGCTGCCAGCTGTGTCTATCTGTGTGCAGGAAGTGAAACACCGCCAAACAGCAGGATAGCAAAAGCATCTGTTGGAACGGATAAATGGGTGAGGTGGAAGTATTTTAAGACTGCCAATGAAGCAATTGTATATTTGAGAAAGAAGTTCTCCATAAAGTCGAACAGTAAAATTAGTATTCTTCGAGCGAAGTCGAGAAGTTCCTCTATCAAAATCATTGCAATTGAACAGCATCCGAAAGCAAAAGATTTTCGCAGTTTAAACTATGAACGATTAACCGGCCTTGCCGGCAGGCAGGCTATGAACCATAAACGTCCTGTTGCTTTTGTAGTTGGACACGAGACTACCGGTATTGGTAAAGCAACTTTGGCGCTTTGCGACGAGATTGTAGAAATTCCAATGTTTGGGGTAAATAAGAGTCTTAATGTTATGGTTAGTTTGGCAATTGTCCTTTATACGGCGATTTGATTTACTTGTCTCGAGTGTAGCTATCGAAAATATTCAGTTATTGACAATTGTATATTTCTGCAATATACTTATCGGGTGGTAAAGCTTCCAGTTCCTCTTTCATTCGATTGGGATACCGGTAATATCGAAAAGAGTTGGGGAAAGCACAAAGTCTACCATAAAGAAGCGGAGGAAGTGTTTTTTGACAAGCCATTGAAGGTATTTGAAGACACAAGACATTCTGCTCGTGAAACGAGGCTTGTTGCATACGGAAGTAATAGTTCAAATAGAAAATTAACGCTGGTTTTTACAATCAGAAAACAAAAAATTAGAATTATCTCTGCAAGAGATCAAAGTAAAAAGGAAAGGAGAGTGTATGAAACTTAAAACAGTACCAAAATTTAAAAACGAAAACGAAGAATTTGAATTTTGGTCTACCCACGACACTACAGAATATTTCGATACCACAAAGCCGATTAATTTAGATTTGTCTAAACTCAAATTGTCAACAGAAACTATTTCTTTGAGGCTACCGGGATTTCTTCTTTATAGAATTAAACAACTTGCAAATAAACGTGATGTTCCATATCAATCCTTAATGAAAATTTTTTTGGCGGAGAGGGTAGAAAAAGACCTTAAATCCTGAAGTTGTCGAAGTTCCTAATTTACCTGATTTAGAAATTTAGTCCGGGCAGACTGCAAAGTCACCTGCTACAGGTGACAGTCCGCATTTGGTAAACGATTTAGCACTATCTGGATCGTTGGTAATCTCTAAGTGTGCGTACAAATAATAGTCGCGTATGCCTTGTATATCGACACCACTATTTTTGCAAACATTAGGTGTTTGGCCTGTTGTTTCAATATACCAGTACTTTGGGACTTCTCCAGGATTTATGAATTTCGGATCTTGCGGAGATGAAGCTAAATAACCGTTGTTTTTTAACATATTTGTTATTGAAATGTATTTATCAGAGCCACCACCGCCGCCAATCCAGGGATAATAGGATCCTGCCAGGCAATCGTTTTTGGCAGCTTCGAGAGCTTTTTTGACCTGTTGCAGGTCGTTTTTTCGTTGGGCGTCGCGGGCTTTTTGTTGGGAACTTTGGTAGCCGTAAAAGCCGATTGAGCCAATTATGCCAATTATTGCGATTACGATAATGAGTTCGATGAGCGTAAATCCGCCTTTAGGCTTTTGGCTTTGGGCATTTGCAAAAATGGCTTTGGGCATTGGCCCTTGGGCGTTTGTATAGTGACTCTTTTTTCTAACGGCTAATGGCCAACGGCTAATGGCTTTTTTAAGGAGGGGCATTAACTTAATTGTAAACTTTTAACGGGAAAATTGCAGGGATTAGAGGCTGTTTCAAAATCGTCATCCTGAACCCCGAACATGTCATTCTGGACTTGATCCAGAATCTATAGATCCTGAAATAAGCAGAGCTTTTCTGCGAATGAATTCAGGATGACATATGTGGGTGGTATTTAAAATTGCAGGAACTAGAGGTTGGAAATTGTATAGCTAACTAAACCTGTTGTTGCAAGTGCTCCGCAGACAGTTGTGTTTGTTGCTGCCCCGGAAGGTGAGTTTGGGTCTTTTTGTGGGTCTTTTGTGTTTTCCAGGCAGGCGACAAGTTTAAAAGTAACACACGTTGAGGCTGTAATACACGAAGTACTACCATCACTTGTGTATGTGTAGTAGACATAGCCGGTCCCTGTTTTAGGATCTAATGGAACCTTTTTTATATAGGTTGTTGCCAAAGTTGTACTGCCTTGTGAGATAGTACTGTCGCCCGCATAACAAGCATTTGTGGGTAGAGGAGCTGCGGAGGCGTATGGGGTACAAATAGGGTATGAGTAATTACCTGCAGAGTCTTGTTTGGCAAGTTCTAGGGCTTTTTGAATTGCGGAAAGATCGGATTTTCGTCTACTGTCCCGTGATTTTTTCTGGCTGTCTGTATAGGAAACGGTTGCCAGTGCTGCCAAAATTCCTATGATGGCGATGACGACGAGCAATTCAATCAGGGTAAAACCGTGATTGGTTCGTGGTTGGTGGTTCGTAGTTGGTAGTCGGTTGGAATTTTTTTTGAAACCATTAACTATGAACGATGAACTATTAACTAACTTAGGCATTAACTTAATTGTCAGTTGCTTGCCCCTCAAAGTCAAGTCTTATTTGACGGAGTGGGGTTGATGGTTAAAAGTCAAGTTTAATTACTGCAGACATAGTAGAAGCCGTCTGTGTTGCCTGGTACAAGGCTGGAATTAAACCCTCCAGCGTTTTCAGCTAATCCGCTAAGATCTGAAATTGTTTGTGAACAGTTGTCTTCTGATTTGCCGGCATCCTTGTCTAAATTGCCCTGTTCTAATTGTGCGCGGATAACATATTTATCAATCCCGCTCCAGTTAAGGGGTGTGCCGGCATTGTCAACACATTTTAAGGTTACTGGTGTTGTGGGACGGGCAAAACGATAGTAATATACGCCTCCATTTACTTGCGGATCGTAAATTGCATTATTTAAATATTTAAGATTGGTGTTTGCAAGGTGGTTAACGAGGATGGTATATCTTCCTCCTTCTAAATTAGCAAATAGTCCAAGTGCTCCGTCGGTCGGATAATAGGCGCCATTTCCTGCGCAGTCATTCTTGGCAGATTGCATTGCTCGGGCAATTTGCTGCAGGTCGTTTTTTCGTTGGGCGTCGCGGGCCTTTTTTTGATGGCCGACTAATGTAAACGATGTAATACTTGCCAAAACTCCAAGGATTGCGATGACCACCAGCAACTCTACTAACGAAAAACCAAGAGTGGCTTTCCTTCGCCCCAACTTCGCCAAGGCTACGTTGGGCGAGCAAGGCTTCGGATGGCGAGCGACAAGTAGTTCGACAAGGGAAAAACCCAAGCGCCTGCGGGGCTTGTTGATGGTTGGTAGTTGGTAGTTGGTAGCATCTTTTTTAAGTCTATGAACCATGAACCCCGATTTAATCGGGGTGAACCATGAACCATGAACTTTTTTATTGGAAGGCATTGACCTAAGCGTAACTTCCATTGACAATTGCTGTCAACACCAAGTAGAATAAACAGCACTTCCAAGTGGAGGTAAAGATGATTTGCACCTTAAAATCCAAATATAATTTGTCCACTTAACGGAATTATAAGAAAATCCTCCTTCGCTCTTTGAGCTTGGGCGGGACTGCGAATTTAAGCAGACTTGAATTCTGGAAAGTGGTACCCAAACACGTTCTTTTATAAGAACGAGTCAATTTAAATCCTTTAGAGTTAAAACTAAGTAAACAGAGTTCAGATTAAATTCAACTCAAATAGTGGAAGTTTTTTTGTCCTCCTTCGCGTAAAGCTTCGGTGGACTTCAGAAAATTGACATTTTCTTTGAGAGTTTGATCCTGGCTCAGGATGAACGCTGGCGGCGTGCCTTAGGCATGC
>CAYHKI010000022.1:0-12478 GCA_964357165.1 uncultured Gammaproteobacteria bacterium
GAGATATGAAAACTTATCTCCTTTAAAATTTATTAAATTTAACATCTTAGAAGAATGATAGCCACAATCCAAAAATAGCTAAAATAATTTGGGCAAGCCAAAAACGAAAGACTATTTTGGGCTCCTCCCAACCTTTATGCTGAAACCAAAGGTGTAGAGGGGCAACTTCAAAAAACTTTTTGTGGCGCAATTTTTTTGAGGCTAGCTGTATAAGTGATGAAGACACTTCCACAATAAAGACTCCACCGATAATAACAAGAGCTACTTGTTTACCAAGCAGTAATCCTATCACCGCAAATGTTGCCCCAAAGGAGAGGACTCCTACGTCACCAAGCCAAATTCTTGCTGGCCAGGTATTAAAATATAAAAATGCAATTAGCGCACCTATCCATAGACCTATAAAAGAAGAAATCGTGGTATCTAATATCGAACTGGACATAATTAAAAATGCAGTAATTGAAATTAGTAGCAGACCGGTTGCAAGACCATCTAACCCGTCTGCAATATTGACAGCGTTTGCGAATGAAACGATAGTAAATGCGGCAAATGGAATAAATACTATACCAATATTGAAAACATCAAAAAAACGAATGTTTATGATATCAATACCAAGATTAAAATAAAGCAAGCTAGAAATTATTAAGGCGAGAATCCACTGAATTATAAATTTGTAGCGAAATCTTAATCCCCAAAATCTTTTTCGCTTGACTCCAAAGGTTTTGATGGCATCATCGTACAAACCTAATACTCCAAACGAAATAAAGGTAAATATAAGAATTTGAACCTCTTTTTGGTAAGGATAAATGGCTGTTCTTTCAATCCCAAATTTTGGCGCCAGGTTGATGACTAAAAGGTAAAGCACTGTTACAACTGCAATTATCAACGCTCCTCCACCTAGAGGTGTCCCAACTTTATGGGCGTGGAGCTTGTCGAATATCGGAGTTCTAACTTCAAAAATATCTTTAGTTTTTTGAACTTGCCTTTGAAACTTAATTTTATAAAGGAGATTGATAAAAGGTACTAAAAGTATACTTACAACAAAAAATGATAATAACACCAGTCCTAAAATTTGAACCATTTTCTAGATTATATATCTTATTTTAACTTACCGCAGTGATAACAGTTAACTTCTGTAGATTTATGCAAAAGTCCATAAACAATTCTTTCCATATGGGCATGACGAGAACCTTTAATAAGTACTAATGTTTTTTTATTAGAAATAGTTTTTAGCTTCCGGATTGCTTCTTTCGTAGATTTTACATTGAATATTTCACCTTTAAATCCTGCTTTTTTTGCACTTTTAGAAATAATTCCAGCTACGCTACCTAGAGTAATAAGTAAATTTATTTTACTTTTGGCGAGTTTTTCGCCAACTTCCTGATGCGACGACTCGCTCAGTTCACCAAGGTCTTTCATTTCTCCAAGAACAGCGATCTTTTTTTTACCTTTACCAAGTTCGTTTAATGTAACTATAGATTCAATTGCAGCTTTTGGCGAAGAATTATATGTGTCGTCCAAAATATTTATATGATCGGTGGTTTTGGCACTTAATCTATGTGATGGTACTTTTACCTGTGATAGGCCTTTGGCAATTTGTTTTAGGGTGAGGCCGCAAATTATTCCAACTGTGGACGCAGCATAGACCGAAAGTAATTGGTGTTTACCTATAATTTTCCAATGTGTTGAGGCTATTTGTCCGCCGTAATGCATTCTAAATTTTGCCCCGTACATATTTTGTTTGTAATGTGAAATTTTTATGCCTTTTTTTGCTTTTTGGCCATACCAAACAATTGTTGCTCGAGTTTTTGAGGCCAATATGCTGCTTAAAGGGTCATCTGCATTGAGAATCGCATAACCGGATTTTGGAAGAGCATAAACTAATTTTGATTCCTCTTTAATAACACCATCCATATCGCCGAAATATTTTGTGTGCTCCGCAGATAATACGGTCATGACTCCGATTTTGGGTTTTGTAATTTTTAGATAGTGATCCATATCATGAGGATGTTCTACACCGTATTCGAGTATTAAATATTTATCCCAAGGCTTTGCTTTTAATATTGTTTGTGGAATTCTGAAGGTTGGGTCTAAATTTTCTTCTCCAACAACCGCGGAGTACTTTTGTGAAAGAACCGATGAGATTGCATTTTGCGTCAGGGTTTTTCCAACACTACCAGCAATTGCAATAACTTGAATATTTGGAATTAATTTCAAATATGTTTTTGCAAGATTCGTCCGCGTAAAATGTAGAGGTTTTTTCCAAGACTTAACCTCTCTATAAACATTTAAGTTCATCTTATTAGGCTCTAATTGTATATTAAATATGATTTATTTTCAAACTATGGGGTTAGGAAACTCTCTTAATTTTAGCGCCGAGAGCGGAAAGTCTTTCAATAATATTTTCATAACCTCTTTCTATTAATTGAACTTTATCAATTTCGCTAGTACCTTTGGCGGCTAGAGCGGCAATGACCAATGCAATTCCAGCCCTGATATCGGGCGTATCCAGGCGCTGGGCATAAAGTTTTGTTGGTCCATAGACAAAAACTCTATGAGGATCGGCAATTTCTACTTTTGCGCCCATTGAAAGTAATTTATCTACAAAAAACATCCTTGATTCGTACATCCAGTCATGCAGAATCGTGACACCTTCGGCTTGAGTTGCCAGAACTATCATGGGCGCCATCAGATCTGTTGGAAATCCCGGCCAAACATCTGTTACTACTTTTTCGACTGCACTTAGATTTGCTCCGGTAATTTTTAATGTGTCTTCTTTTATTTCGTATTCAACACCGAATTTTTTGAGCGTCAATAAAATCATGTCAAGGTCCTCTTTTATGACCGGACTAATTTCTAATTTGCTTTTAGTGACTGCGGCCATAATTGCAAATGTGCCTATTTCTATATGATCCGGCCGTACACTATGGGAAGCACCATAAAGATTTTCGGAGCCTTTGATTTTTAAGATATTACTTCCTACTCCCTCAATCTCGGCACCCATTTTTATTAAAAAATGACAAAGATCAATAACATGTGGTTCTGAGGCTGCCCTCTTTATAATTGTTTCGCCTTGAGCAGCACAAGCGGCGATCAGAGCATTTTCGGTTGCGGTAACAGAAGCTTCCTGAAGAAATATTTCGGCTCCTTTTAGACCATCTGCACTAACTTCAAAAAAACCGTTTTCCTTTATTATCTTGGCGCCAAGTGCTTCCAAAACTTGAAAATGAGTATCGAGCGGTCTTCTTCCTATGATGTCACCGCCAGGGTAACCCATTTTAATGTAACCGACTCGTGCTACAAGTGGACCAAGGAACATGACAGAAGCCCTCAGTTTTTCGGTGAGGTTGGCGGGAAATTCGGTCTTTTTAATATTAGTGGCATCTATTGTGATTTTTGAATTATGTTTTCTGGTTACTTTGGCTCCACAAAGCCTTAAGAGGTCCGTCATTACCTCTACGTCTGAAATCATAGGGACATTTTCTATTGTTGAAATATCTTTGGCTAGAAGTGATGCGGCCATAATTGGCAAAACTGAATTTTTATTTCCGGCAACTTTAATTTTGCCTGAAAGACTTGAAGGGCCTTTAATGATAAATTTTGCCATTGATTAAAATTCTCCTATTAGAAATATTTCTTCTTTAAGATCAAGATCGTATGTTTTTTTTGCTTTTTCCTTAATTAAGTTTATCAAATTTATAACATCTGATGCTGAGGCAGCATTTATGTTGAGTATATAGTTTGCATGACGTTCAGAAACTCGAACCCCACCCACCCTTGTTCCTTTTAACCCTAGCTTATCTATAATATATCCGGCTGATGTGGTCAAATTGGGTGTTTCCAGTCTCTTTGCGTCATCCGGTGAAATATTTCTAAAAATGCAACCCGAACAAGCATCGCCGAGCGGCTGCTGCTCATTTCTTCGTTTAACGTCTGATGTTGCTTTTTCCCAGAGAGCTTCTTTGGTGCCGGATGCTTCAACTTTAAATGTTGCATCTATGACAATTTCCCCTGTTTGCTGGATCTTTGATTGGTCGTAACCAAATTCGAAATAATTATGGTCGACTTTTGTAATTTTTCCGGTTTTAGGGTCAAAAAGTGTAGCACTTACAAGACAATTTCCAATAAATTCACCTTTTTCAACTGCATAGTGTGAGTTTATTTTTAGTCCGCCACCGATCGTACCGGGAACTGATAATAAAAACTCTAGCCCACTAAGCCCTTGATCTATAGTGAAACGTGCGATTCTATTCATAAGTGTGCCCGATGCTGCCCAAACAAGTGCATTTTTAATACCCGTGCCACTTTTTCTAATTGTGCCTTTGATGCCGACAAGTTTTACTCCATCGGTTCTATTTTTAATAACAAGTCCTTCAAAACCTTTGTCCGAAACCAAAACATTTGCTCCGCCGCCTAAAACCACAAAAGGTATTTTAAGCCTAGAAACTGTTTCTAGGGCTAAAATAAAATCTTCTGTATTTTTGGCTTCAAAATAAAGTGTTGCCGGACCACCAATTTTAAAATAAGTGTGTTTTGAGAGGAGCTCATTTTCGTAAACTCTAAGCGGTCCAATAATATTTTTAATTTGTTCAACCTTATTTTTATCCATTTTTTATTAGATCAAATAACTTGTAGGCATTACCGGCACCCATTGAGCAGACAATATCAAACGACTTTAAATTTGCTTTGATATATTTTGCCGTTTGTTCAATTGTACCTGTAAATATACTTTTATCGCCAACGCTTTCAGCTAGTTTTTTGGAAACTTTTTCAGAATTACCAAATTCTCTTGCCGGAAATGTGTTACATATTATTACTCGTTCTACTTTTGTGTTCATAATAGCCTCAACAAATTCTTTGAAGAACTTCTTTACTCTACTGAAAGTGTGTGGCTCCAGCACCAAAGTAATTTTCGATTTGGTAAATTCGTCACATAGGGCATTTGTAGTCTTTAAAATAGTATATGGTTGTACCGCATAGTCATCATAAAACTTAACACCTTGAACCTCTCCTTTGTATTCTAGCCTTCTACCTAGCCCTTTGAATGTTTCAAGCGTATTAATTGCTTTATTTGTGTTTATTTTCAATTCCTGTGCGAGTGTTAACGCAGCATTGGCATTTTCAGCCCTAAAATCTCCAATAAGAGAAAGATTAACGTTTGAAAAATCTTTAATAAGCCTAATTTTGATATCTTTTCTAATTTTATTTTTAAATTGCTCAAATACTTGACTCTTAATAATTAGAGTTCCTTCGTCCTCTAAATTATTTATAAAGTTTAGGTATGAGTGAATTATAGACTCTTTGTCCGGGAAAAAATCAGGATGATCCCAAGCAATGTTTAAAACAATGGCAATATTTGGCGAATAACTTAAAAAATTATCGTTATATTCGTCGGCTTCGCAAATGTAATATTTTGATTTTCCCACCTTATAATTTGTTCCCCAATCCAAAACTTTGGCTCCAAGTTCGCAAGTTGGATCCATATTGGCATCGATAAGTATTTTTGAAATCATTGCTGTAGTGGTTGATTTACCGTACCCGCCAGCTATACAAATCGTAAATTTCTCCTTTTGTAAAACTGCACCCTGAAACTCCTGCCATGTGATAGTTGGTATTCCTTCGTTTCTAGCTTCTGCTAATTCACTATTTTTAGGATCCGATTTGGAAATTGCTGGTGAAACAATGAGGCAGGCTTTATCGTTTAGATGGTTTTTGTTATGTCCTTTTTCAATTTTAATTGTATTTTTTCCCAAATAAGAAGAATTAGGGGTTAAGTCGCAACCAGTTACAATAAAACCATAAGCCTGGGCAATTGAGGCAACAGAAGAAGTTCCGGAGCCTGCAATACCCATAAAGTGGATCTTATTATTTAGCCTTAAATTAGCTTTTGCCAGTTCCAGCTGAGTATTTATTCCGTGCCATTCTCCTTCGTCACTAATTGTGAAAGTTTCTACTTTAGCTTTGTCTTTTAGTGCAATTGCAATTAAATCTGTTAAATATAATTCCTGAGTCGCTTTTGACGGTTCGATACGTTTAAGATTCTTATTTAAATAATCTTTATTGAAGAAATACAATCCATCATTGACTTCAATAATCTTTTTTTGTGCCTGAGTTGCATCTTTTTCTTCCATAATTGCAATCAATTGACCGTCTTTTCTCAAAATTCTACCTAAACCTTTAGGGTCTTTTTTCAAAATTGTAACAAAAGTAATTTTTGCTTTTGATTTAATGTGTTTATCAAATACTTTTTTTAAAGTTTGCGGCGTGTAAAACGCAGTGTCATCACCATAAAGAATAGCCACATTTTGAGAATCTGATTTTAATGCTTCATTGCCTATATGGGTAGCATTTGCCGTGCCCAAAGGCTTAAATTGGACGGTATAGCTGACACTTTTCCCAAGAATACTTTTGAGATCTTTGAGATTGTTGTTATTTGCAACAACAATTATTTCTTTTGGGCAAACATTCAGTAATGTTTGTACGGTTTTTCGAATCATTGGCTGGCCATTTATTTTATGGAGCACTTTTGATTTTTTCGACTGCATTCTTTTGCCAACACCTGCAGCAAGAACTATGGCCGCAAAATTTGCTTTTTTTGTATTTTTCATTTTTTTAGCGCTTTTATTGCCTTTTTAACGACTTCCTCTTCACTCCAAGGATATTCGGTATCACCAATGCAGATAGAACTTTCGTGTCCTTTACCTAAAAATGCCACAATATCACTGATTTTTGCTATTTTTACCGCGAAGTTAATTGCCTCAGTACGGTCTGGTATAATAAAGTAGTCTTGACCTTCTTTTTTCTTGTTTACCTTAAATCCTAATGCGATTTGCTTTGATATCTGAAGTGGGTCTTCCGTTCTTGGATCTTCTGAGGTAATTATCGATAAATCTGAGTATTTAGAGGCAATTTCGCCCATGGTTTGCCTTTTTTGTTTATCCCGCTCTCCCGCCGATCCAAACACCGAAATTAATCTTGACCCTTTAAATTTGCTTGAATTTAATGTTTTCAGTGCTTGCTCAAGTCCATTTGGAGTATGTGCAAAGTCTATTACAGCTCTAAACTGCTGACCTATCTTGATTTCCTGCAACCTGCCTTTTATGCCTGAAAATAAATTAAATGAATTTAGTATTATTTCTCTTGGAATTTCTAGACATAAGGTTGCTGCTGAGGCTGCAAGTGCATTATATATGTTGAATTGACCTTTTAATTTGAGCTTAATCGAGAAATTTTTAGGAGTGATATCGGCTGCCTGATTGATTGCATATGTTTTAATTTTACCGTTTACCTTTTTTCTTAGAAATTCGTATGATTTGTCATCTTTATTAAGAACTGAATATTCGACGTTTTTGAATAATTTTGCTTTTGCTAGTGCGTAATTTTGCCAAGTTTTGTGATAATCCAAATGTTCTTCTGTAATATTTGTTAATACTCCAATTGTTATTTTTACAAATGCCAAACGGTTTTGATCTAGACCATGTGAAGTTGCCTCTAATACAAAATAATTTGAACCAGCGTCAACCGCATCTTTTAGGAGTTTCTGAACCTGAAAAGGACTTGGTGTAGATACGTGATAACCGGTGTCTTTTGTTTTATTGCCGATTGTAGCACCCAAAGATGATATCATTGACACTTTTTTGCCTGCACATTTTAAAATGTGATAGATCATATTGATGGTTGTGGTTTTACCATCTGTGCCTGTAACACCAATTATGGTTATTTTGTTTGATGGGAAATTAAAATAAATTGCAGATGCTAAAGCCTGTAAATAGTGGTAAATGTTTTTTAGAGATTGAAACATTAAGGGTAAACAAGTTAATTTTAGCAGAAAAACTTAATTTAGATCAGCCGAAGTTATACAATCAATTATGCCTTCCGGGTCGTGACGTTCATATGCTGCTATTGAATCTTTGATTGCTTGTACTTCAACTTTTCCTTTTAGGGTAATTCCAACATCCTTCATGGTTTTTACCCAAGCCATGCATTCGAGCGATGTCCTGTCTAACTCCATAGCAGCAATTTTTGTACCTGCGTTAGGTGCATTTTTTCCATTTAAAGTAGTTAATACAAGAGTTTCTTTGTATAGAAAAATCGCGAAATCTGCATACGACATACCTACTTTGTTAAGACCGACAGTCATTCTATATGATGATTCGCTTAGTGTAGGGAATCCACCATGAAAGGTTGTACGGGCAACCTCATCAGCACTTCGAGGAGGAAAGTCAACGAGAATTAAATACCCATCTGTTTGCAGTTGCTTTAGTTTAGTGGCAAATTCGATCAGTGGCTCAATTGATGAGCACTTCATGAACGCGATAGTTTCATTTAGCCTATTTTCGGTTATGGATTTAGATTCATTTTGTAATGCTTCTCTTGTGCTTAAACTTTGATCAAAACAATTTGCTGAAGTCGAATTAGGAGTTGGATAAGCATTTTTTGACGGAGACTTTTCTTCGCCACAAGCAGCAGTGACAGCAGCTAGTGATAATGCCAGCCCGCCGGCCGCTTTTAAGTATCTGTATTTTCTTTCCATAAATAAAACCGTCTTGTTTGACGGCTGGTTAAATATAACATATTTTCTGAACTTAAGTCAATTTCTATAGGCTGTATTTTGCCTAATATTTTGATATAATTACCGGCATGCCTATAGAAAGAAGTGAAACAAAGTATGCTGGACCTAAACTTTTTGCCGATTCCAGGGAAGTGATTTACGATACAAATATTGCAAAGTTAACGGAATCGGTACAAAAAGTGTATCTTAGTGGTGGTTATCATACGCTTGTTGGTCATTTTTTAAAAGGATTCACACTTTCTGAAGCTTTAACACCCGAGCAAGAAGCATTTCTGCGAAACCGCTTAGCAAGAGAGCTAATTGACTGCACTGTTGATGCGCACATAGATAAGGAAGCAGTGAACTCTTTGATAAATTATTTTGACCATATAGCCAATGTTAGCTTGAGCTTGGATCTTTCCTTAGAAGCTAGGCATCTTGCTGAGACGTATGTTCGTGGTGAAGTTAATGCTCACGCTTAGAACGAAAAGCCCTCTGCATAGGCGTAAATTCAATTTACGACTTATTATCACTTAAAAGAATCAAGTGCCAATTCCGTGTCTATTTTTTGGATGATTGCTTTTTGTTGAGCGGATTTTTTTGTTTAAGGCCTGTTAGTAATTTATTTAAATTAATATTTACTTCCTGGATGGTCATTTTTTGCTTAGATAAAAAGAATAAGTAAATTAACTCCAAAATTCCAAATATGTTTAATAACAAAATAGCCACAAACCAAAGCTTTTCTTCATGACGAGCAGCATGATAGAGGGCAAACCCTTTGATGATGATTGACCAGATCATAATGAATATTACAAAAAAATAAAAAGTTGAGTTTTGTGTGCTCTGAGGATTGACAATAAAGTTGATCAAAAAGCTATCCATGGAGATATACTAACATTTTATTTTTCGTTTGGCGATATGGCTTTGTAGCTAAATATTTCTTTAGCAATACTAAAAAATGTAGGGGCAGCGGTTTCTGAACCAAAAATGGATGATGTAGGTTCAGTAAAACGTACCAACATGACAAATTTTGGTTCATTTGCAGGCGCAAATCCTATAAAACTTGCGATTGTTTTGTTGGGGTCATAATGGCCGGCAACAGGGATTTGGGCTGTTCCAGTTTTGCCTGCAATTCTATAACCTTTTGGGGCAAAAGCTTTTGCCTCTCCTTTTTCTACAGCATTGACCATCATTTCGGTTATTTGAGCAGCTGTTTTTGGAGCTATGACTTGCTGTTGTCGCGACGCGATGATCTTTTCATCGCCGTTTTCATTTATTATTTTTTGGGCAATTGTTGGGCTGTTCATTTTGCCTCCGTTGGCGATTGCCTGTACAGCTTGAACCATTTGTATTGGTGTCACAGCTAGTCCTTGTCCGAAAGATGCGGTCGCCAGGTCTATGGGACGCCAGTCTGAACTTTGCCTAATTACTCCTGGGGATTCTTCTTGTAGGTCTATCCCTGTTGCTTTCCCAAGACCAAATTTTTCTATATAATTTTTAAATTTATCAATACCCAATTTATCTGAGACAAAAGTCATACCTATATTGTCGGAATGCTGAATTACTTCTGTCATTGTAGAATTTGGATAATATTTCTTATTCCAGGTAGATATCTCAAACCCGCCAATTTGCCTGGGGCCTGAGCATACGCTGCATTGGCTACTAGGACTTACAAGTGATAAATCAATGGCTGCTGACATTGTAATAAGCTTAAAAGTGGATCCTGGTTCATAAGTGTCTGCAACTGCCGGATTTTTATACAAAGCTTCGGAAAAGTCACTAAAATTATTGGGGTTGTATGAAGGGTAAGTTGCCATGGCAAGAATTTTACCGGTTGTTGGTTCAGAAACTATGACAGTACCCTGTTTTGCCCCATATTTTTCTACGGACTCCTGGAGTTTTTTTTCGACAATAAATTGTATGGTTCTGTCTATGGACGTTACTATTGAATTGCCTTTTTTGGGTTCAACAGGCCTATATTTGCCAACCAAAATCGGAAATCCATATGGATCTTGCTCCTGACCAATCCTTCCCGGTTTACCTTTCAGTTGATTATTGTAATTACCCTCAAGTCCAAAGTATCCTGTATCCTCACCGAATTTGTCCTGCCCAACAAATCCTAAAACATGTGCTGACATAGATGCTTCCGGATAAAAACGTTTTGAATCTCTTTCAAAACCCAATCCAGAAATATTTAATTTTTCTATTTGAATTTTGATATTCTTGGTGACTTTTCTGGCAATTTGAACCCAAGATAATTTTATGTTACTTAACTGCTCGGATATTCGTTTTTCTTCGTTTTCTATTTCTAATTTTTTGAGTTTTTCGTCTTCTTCAGAAATTTGGCTTTCCATGGTTGCAAATTTTTCTGAAATAAAATACGGTGCAATTTTTTTGGCTATATTTGATGAATCTTCTTTGATATCCTTGGGTCTGGCATACAAAATATATGCTTCTTGATTTGTTGCAAGAGGAAAATTGTCAGAGGCAAAAATTTCACCTCTTGTTGCAGGAAGTGTAATTTCGCGAGAAATACCTCCATTTTCTGATGCTGCATCTGAAATAAATTGCCAATAAGCCAACCTAGCTGCGATCGCAATAACTATTATTATTATGATAACTTGAAAAATCTTTACTCTATCCATATGCCTGTTTTGCAATAGCTAGAGTATAGTTAATTTTGAAGGTTTCTTAAAGCCCAGCTCCTCTGCTTTTTTGGAAAGGTTTGTTAGTGAAGATTTTTGGGCAATTTCTGCCTTGAGAGTGGTATTCTCATTTTCTAGTTGTCTAATTTCATCTTGATAATGGGAAAGTTTTTGACCGTCTGTGGCCAAATTGTTGGCAAAAACTAGCTGAGTAAAAACAAGACCGGTTAGTAAAAATACAAAAATAAAGATTATTTTTACTTTAATTGATCCTTGTTTTAAGTTATTATTTTTTTCTTTTTTATATATGTAGTTAGATATGGGCAGCATATCGACACTTCCTTTGTTTATTTATTCAACTTCTATTGCAAAACCATATGTTAGATTTATAATGTTATTTTCTCCGCTGCCCGGAGTTTTGCACTTCGAGATCTTGGATTACTCTCAATCTCAATACTACTTGGGCCGACTGGTTTTTTTGTTAAAACTTTCAAACTTTCTGTTTGCTTGAAAAATCGTTTGACTATTCCATCTTCAAGCGAATGAAAGCTTATAACTACCAATCGGCCACCTGTTTCCAATAACTCTAAAGTCTGCGGTAAAGTTTCTTTTAAATTTAAAAGTTCACTATTTACTACTATCCGTAGTGCCTGAAAAACCTGTGTTGCCGGATGCAATTTGGTTTTAATTCCTTTTTTCCTATACACCTCGCTTACTATTTCTGAAAGCTGACTAGTCGTTCGGATAGGTTCTATTTGACGGGCGCTGATAATAGCGTCAGTAATTGCCAAACTAAACTTTTCCTGACCATAGCTTTGAAAGATTTCATTTAACCTCCTTTTATCAAAATTATTTACAAAATCGAAAGCGGTAATATTTACATTAGGGTCCATGCGCATGTCCAGAGGGCCTTCATTTTGAAAACTAAAACCTCTATTTGTGTTTTCCAGCTGATGCGAAGAAACACCTAAATCAAAAAGTATTCCTGCTACTTTTAAAAAACCGTTATCGCTTGCAATTTTGTAAATGTGCGAAAAATTATCGTTTACTAAAGTTAGGTTTTCTAACTTTTTTGTTTTTAAATATTCAATTGCCTCAAAGTCTTGGTCAATTGCCAGAACTTTTCCGCCTTGATTTATAATTTCCTCTGTAAGCCCACCTCCGCCGGCAGTTGCGTCTATATATAATTTGCCCGATTTGACGCCTAAATAATCTATTGCCTCGTTTTTTAGCACACTTTGGTGGTATTGATTCATCTTGAACTTCTTTTAATTTTTGACAGCTC
>CAYHKI010000023.1:0-11995 GCA_964357165.1 uncultured Gammaproteobacteria bacterium
AACTAATGTCATAAGGGGTAGTCCAGCCCTCATTGGCCACATTGTATACACCGGTGGCACCAAGATCCATTAATTCCAAAGTCCACTCCATGAGATCTTCTATGACTGTGCCACTGTTTGGGGTATCAATAAAACGGGTAAAGGTTAACATTTTGGTCAGCATATTCTTGTGATGCAACTGTCCGGAAACTGGCTGACGCAACCGTAAAATTAGGCATTTAAAATCGGATGTGCGCTTAAATGAAAGTAATTGCTCTGCCCAAAATTTTGTCCAAGAGTAATATGAAATTGGATTGGGCACATCTAATTCGGTCTTGATATCATCTGCGTGTTTGCTTTCCATAATGCATCCACTACTTAAATGAATAAAATATATATTGTTTTGGTCACAAACTTGAGCAATATTATCCACTCCAAGCACATTTACTTCAAAAGTTTCTAGTTTGTGTTTGGCACTCCACTCTAGATTTGTTATGCCAGTTGCATTAAGCACGATATTTGGTTTTACTTTCTTTATTTCTTTTTCGATATTGGCTATTTTGGTGACATTAACACTAGTAAGAGTGGATTTGATTTTTTGGGCCTGAAAAAAATTATGATAAAAATTACCTAGTTGTCCATTACCAAAGATGAGGATGTTTTTTTTATTTTGCATAAATTGATTCAGCTCTTTTTTTAATGGGTTTCCACCAAGATGAGTTGTTTTTATACCATTCAGTGGTTTGTTGCAAGCCTTGTTTTAAATTTATCTTAGGCTGCCAACCTAGGTTATTTTTGATTTTAGACCAATCTACACTATATCGGCGATCGTGACCGGGACGATCTTTGACAAATTCCAGACGATTCTCGCCAAGATTAAACTCTTGTAAAATTATTTTAGCAATTTGCAGATTATTCACGTTTTCGGTCATACCCCCAATGCAATAAGTTTCACCTTTTTTACCCTTGGAAATAATAGATGCTATGGCTCGACAATGATCATCAACATGAAGCCAATCTCTGACATATAAACCGTCCCCATATATAGGAATATTTTTATCACTGATTATGTTAGTAATCATTCGGGTGATAAACTTTTCAGGATCCTGATACGGACCGTAATTGTTAGAGCAATTGGAAATGGTGACTGGTAAACCAAAACTGGCAAAATAGGCATAAACAAAATGGTCAGAAGAGGCTTTGGAAGCAGAATAGGGACTCCTGGGTTTAATTTGTGTGCTTTCATTAAAGGATTCCCCTGAATTTAAATCTAAAGCCCCAAAAACTTCATCGGTAGACACATGATGAAAATGACGGACATGGTTGTCCATAGCTGCTTGGAGAAGAACTTGAGTACCGATAATGTTAGTATTAATAAATTTTGGGGCTTGTGTAAGAGATCTGTCAACGTGGGTTTCAGCAGCAAAATGAACTACTAAATCAACACCCTTCATCAAGCTGTTGACTAATTTCGAATTGCAGATATCGCCTTTTATAAAATTATAATTTGGATTTTGGGAAAAATCTATTGTGGAAGACAAATTTCCAGCGTATGTAAGCTTATCCAAATTGATAATGGAGTCGGATGGATTATTTTTTAACCAATAACGAATAAAATTGGAGCCAATAAAGCCTGCGCCGCCAGTAACTAGTATCTTCATAGCAAAAATTATAACTGAATTTCGGACATTTCACCGATAAAGAATTTGATCGAGCTGTTGTCTTTACCGTCATCGACGATTTTACTGTTTGGACCAATAAGGCTGCCATCAATGGGAGTTTTGATATTTTCAAGCCTTGTGTCATTCATAACAATAGAATTTTGAATATTGGAATTGATAACTTGGCAATTTTGGCCAATGGAAGAATAAGGGCCAATAAAGGCATTCTTAATAATAACACCTGGGGCTAAATTTACTGGACCACGTATAACGGAATTTTCAATTTTGACATTTTTACTAATATGGACACGACCTTCAATCTTAGATAATTTATCGGGTTTTGATTCCACTGTAGTGTTGGTAAAACGGTCCAGCATAAATTGATTGGCGTCCATCCAATCGGTGAACTTCCCTGGATCCAACCAAGCTCCATTTAGAGGTTTGGTTTCCACCTTATAACCTCGATCGATAAGCCACTGAAAAGCATCGGCAATTTCGAATTCACCTCTGGTTGATGGCTTAAGCTGGTCTTTACCTTTGAACATGCGGAAAAAGTTATGGTTACCGAAATAAATGCCGGGAATAGCTAAATTGTGGGGAGGGTTTTTGGGCTTTTCAACAAGTTTTATAAGCTTACCTTTTTTATCAAAGTAAGGCACCCCTAAACGAGTATTATCTTCGTTCTCGACAGTAGCTAATAAGCCATCAAGTTTGTTCTTGTTAAAATGATCAACCAGATGTGAAATACCGTCTGGAAAAATATTGTCACCAAGATGAAATATAAATGGCTCACCGTTGATATGTTCTTCACAAACTTGGACTATATTGGCAAGACCAATAGGTTCAGCCTGAAGTACATATTCAAGCTTGATTCCCCATTGGGAACCGTCGCCCATATATTGTTTGACTATTTCTAAATATCCGGGGTTATAAGTCACAAATATATGCTTAATACCGGCATTGGCTAGGCATTCTATGGGGTAGAAAATTAGCGGCTTGTTAGCCACGGGGATAAAGTGTTTATTGGCAGAGAAAGTAATAGGACGCATCCTGGTACCACGGCCGCCACTGGGAATAAGGCCTTTCATATATTCGGGTAGTATATCATACTAATTATTATAAGTCTAGTGAGTTAATTCAATCAGCCCTTCGCGCATAAGGCCGACCATAATAGCTGCTCCAGCCAAAGCGTCAAATTCACCAGACAAATAGTTGTCAAAAATGGTTTGGGTGGAAAGAAATTCATACGTGTGGCCACCAGGAAGATCTGTGGTTTTTATTTTTTCTACATTATTAAAAATTCGTTTGCAGCCAGAATCGGGCATGAGCTCGGTTAATTTTTCTCCTGTACCCACGGGTACTCTGGGTAAATCCAGTCCAGATAGTCCACTGTGCCATTTTCTGTGCTCAAAAATCATACCAAGTTTATAACCCCGCTCAGTAATTCTAATTAAATTCAATCTGAGCCACATAAGGCCAATTGCCGTAATGGTGGTTGCTTCCCAGAGGTGGCTATACAAAATTTCTTGCCAGATTTGTTTATCGGTAAATCTAACAGGTGAACTTGATTCCATTCCAGATTCTGAAAGCACTTGTTCAGTGTTTTCAGAGATTTTGGGGGAGTATTTATTGAAAATTACTATATTGAAATTTAGTCGCGCGTAATCTGTGTATCTGGTCTGCCACAAGGTATTTTTGATAACCTGTTCTTTTCCTGTCACCTTCATACCAGAAAGGGCTGAGGCTTCATCAATAAAGCTTAAATTTTCCTTTGCCCAACCCCTAGGTGTTCCGGTTTCCAACTTGCCAATTAAAGGTCTTAATTGTCTAATTAAAAGGATCTCTTCTTCAGGAAGGCGAATAAGGGTAACTTCGCCTTGACTATTTTTACTGTTTATTCGGTTTAACAAAATGGGTTCTCCCCCCATGTTAATTACCGTGTAATATTTGTCGTTTTGGTCAAATATTTTTATATCTTCCCTGGAAATTTTTACCGACTTTTCATCTGATTTAGTAAGTGATTCAGGAAGTAAGAAACGGTTTCTTTGAGAAAGTTCTTCATTTAACCAAACTAACGTTTCTTTTTCTAAGGTTATACTGGGGTAAAGATGTTTTTTGGGTAAATGAGTATCTGGAGTACAAATTGTCACCGCTATGACCGACTCATTAAGCCAACTCTTTCTAGTCATGGTAAGGGGGGCGAATTTTTTATCTGTTTCATACTTCAAAATGGGCATTTTTATATTAAGTCCTATGTCACAAATTTCGCTAATCTCATCAAAATAAATCATGCCCCCATTGATAGGATTTAGATTGATCATCTCTTCACCAAATAAGGGGAAAAGATTACTTTCTTGCATGGGTTTATTTAATTTTTCTAAATATTTACTTGTTAACCATTCCATGCCTATGATTCTGGAAATGTTTGTCAATGAAGGATCATCTACGAAGAATTTGCTCAAAATTTCGGGTCTAAAAAGTACCTCGGTTTGTTTATTAGCTAATGCCAATATTAATTTGGATGTGTCAGACCAATTACGATTCACAACCTAAATTATATACTATTTAGCTTTTCTAGTATTTTGGAACTTGATATTAATTTTTTTAAATGATCTGGCTCTTCATACAAAACAAACTGCCCACCTAAATTTTCGATAGTTTTTTTCTTAATTTCTACTTGATAATCTGAAATTGGATTTGAAAAGACAATATCGGGATTAATTTCGGTAATCAATTTAGCCATATAAAGGTCTCCTTCTTTTTGGGCTGAAGAATTTGTGGGTATATTAATGTGAATTACTAAATCAACTTCTATGTTTGAAGCTACCATTTGGGCTCTATTGCCCTGATCAAAAAATGGTCGGCCAACACCTTTGATAAATCTAACTGATTCGTTCGAATTAATAGCTACAATGAGTTTGCTGCAATGCTTTTTAGCAAAATTGAAAAATCGCCAATGAAGTAGATGAACAATGTCAAATGAACCCATCAAAATGCCTACTTCCCAGTCATTTTTTTTCCAACCCGAAGCAATACTTGTAGCAATTCCTATGGGGACAATCTTGTAATCAGTAGAAAGGACTGTTTCGTCAATGGTTATCAACATTAGGATTATTATTCACTGTTCAGAGAAATTAATCCAGTGTGGATTAGTCCTACAATAAGGCCGGCGCCAGTGAGAAGATCGTATCCACCAGCAGAAAAATTTTGCAGAACTTCAGAAACGCTTTGATAAACATATTTACGAGGTTTGGGAAGGGCTGATACACCGATAATTTCTACGGGGTTAAAGATGCGCTTGGAGCCGCAGTCTGGCATAAGCTCTGTAATTTTTTGTCCAGAGGCAACTGGAATACGTGGCAGATCATAACCTTCAAGACCAGATGCCCAGGCGCGCTTTTCCAAAACTAAACCCTTACCCTCACCTTCCATAGTAATTTTAATTAAACCCAACTTTAGCCAGGTTAAAGCTGCAATATATATGGTATGAGCATCCCAAATAATGCCACTTTGGATTTGTTGCCATAGCTCATGATCATTCAATAACACTGTCTGGGCTGATTCGACACCTGTTTCACTAATAAATAATCCATTAGAGGAAGTATTTTTTGATTCATTTTCAAAAATAACAGTATTTAGATTTACTTTTACAAAATCAGTAAAACGTGACTGATAAGCCGTGTGTCTCAAGATTTTTGGCTTTCCTGAAATATCTATGCCTGAAATGGCAACTAGCTCTTGAAGATAATTTAACTTGGTTTTGGACCAACCTCGGACGGCTGCTCGCTCACGACCACCAGTTAGATGGCGCAATTGATCAACTAACAAGATCTTACCGTCACTAAAACGAACTAACGAGACTTCACCTTCGGAACCAGACTCATTGACACGATTGAATAACACTGGATTACCGGCAATATTTACCACTGTATAAAAAACGTTGTTGTCATCAAAAATTTTAATGTCTTTTTTGGTGACTTTGAGACTACCTGGCTGATATTTCAGCAGAATATCGGGTAACAGGACACGTTGACGATCTTTTAGTTCTTTGTTGATCCATTTTAAAGTCGAAGATTCCATGACTATCCGTCCCCGTGATTGCCCGGCGGGTAATATTGCTCTAGGTTCAACCACACAGATGCCTAAAGCGCCACTTTGGTCATAAGCTACTTTAGTCATGGTTAATGGGGCATAAATGCCGTCTGAAAAGGGCAATAGCGGCATTTTGACGTCAGCGCCGACGTCTTTGATATTGGTCACACCTTGGTCAAAATAGACCATACCGCCTTGCCTGGGGGTAAATTTGATCATTTCGGTTCCAAACAGGGGCCAAAGGCCAGTCTTGCGCATGGGGAGATTTAATCGTTCCAAATATTCATGTACCAGCCAGTTTTTACCCAGATCAAATACCTGATGTTCTAGTTGGGGATCTGAAAAAAAAGGCTTGTTTAAAATCTGCGGTCTGGTGACAGAATCCGAAAGGCCGCTTAATTTCTGGATTTTTTCCGCCACCTCACCCCAATTCGAGGACATATGTGTTATTCGGATTTTGGACTTAATCCATCAAGCATTCCTAAATACCCAAGTGCTTTTAGTATAGAAGCTAGAGACATGCTCTCTTCGATTTCTTCTACGGCTTCTTTCAAGCCTTTCCATTTGAAATCATTTGCTTTTTCTTTTAATAAAATTACCCCGACTCCAATAGGTGCACCATCTGCTTGATCTCCCGTAATTCTCGCATTGTTAGAATAAACTCTACCGATATTTGATTCAGCGTCTGTTACCAGTTCAGCATAAGTTCCTTTTATATTGTCGATACTAGCTCTTTGACTTTCTAGCATTGGTTTAACACCATTGTTGCCCATTCTCACCCCTTCAACGTAAGAAACCCAAACTTTTCCATACTCGTCTTTTGCTAACATTGGAACAACCCTGCCAACTTCGCCATCTTTACCGTGCTCAATTACCCCTGCTTGTCCGTAATTGGCTGGATTATGTTCGCTTTTGGGTGGAAGATATGCACATTCATGAAATTTTCCATCCCCTCTTTTAATTGTGGCGGAGGTAATAGTAGGAATTTCCCCTTTGGTAACATTCAATCCAGCTACACCCGCAATTTCTAATTGCCATGCTCCTTCAGGTTCTCCTTCAATTTTTAAAATAAGTTTTTCTTGTGTCATATTTTGTATTATACAATTATATGGACATATGTCAAGGTGGTATTTTCCGATTTTATCCTATATTAAATACTTCCATCCTTTCGTAGGGATATTATGATTGTTTTGGCTAGAGCCGAAGCGCCTGAAATGGGGCTGTTTTGGAGATATTTATCGTAAGAATTAAGTCTGTTAGCATAATCGTGCTTCATCACTTGAAGGCCGGAGTACCAACGAGCCTGAAGATCCTTGTCCAATTTGTCCCAAGCAGGAGAGAGAATCTGCCAGATTGAATCAAAT
Organism: uncultured Gammaproteobacteria bacterium; assembly: GCA_964357165.1. Taxonomy (GTDB): domain Bacteria; phylum Patescibacteriota; class Microgenomatia; order Curtissbacterales; family GWA2-41-24; genus CAYHKI01. Next base: position 7,097 of record CAYHKI010000023.1, read on the forward strand.
TTGGGACTTTGGGAAACTTTCTTTAAGAATTTATAGAGATCGTCTTTAGTTAGGTTGGTGGCTATAGGAGAATTTGTAACAGTAGATACAAGATGATCATTTTCGAGAAAACGCAAGGCTTTCATTTCAGGAAGCGTACTGAAATATTTATCATATTGGCTATATGGTGAAGGAAATTCGGAGGTTGCCCGCAATTTTTGTAGCCAGTTAAACACTGTATCAGGATCAAAAACTGCGGATAGTAATTTTTGAGGATCTCTTTTTTCAAAGTTTTGGCCGTCAAAACTTATGCCTTGATCCAAAACTAGATCCCCTACCATAGCAAATTCCCGAGCGGCTTCAGTTACACCTCCCATTCCATCGAGGCGGTCGCAAATTCGGGCATAGGTCGTGGCAACTCCGTAGAACTTTTCGTCTTTTTGCCAAATTCCAAAAAAATATGGATCTCTATTAATATTTTTACCCACAATTTCGACTGGCTTAAGATAGTGAGTATGAGCGGCAATTGAATAGGTGGTCATGCGGCGCAGATCCTCACTTATCAAGCCTTCAGATTTCCGATAAAATAACCAGGCGCCGATTTCGGCGTGAGCAATTAGATTTTGGTTTTCGGCATGGCGAGTATGAATACTATTACCAATATCGTGAAAGGCGCCAGAAAGAATACCAGCCCACAGATCCGACTTAAACATCTTATTTACAAAAGGATCGCCAGAAAGAGCTAAGGCAGACAATAAATCACGGCGAAAATGGCCTAAATCGTGGGCTGGAGGCATTTTTTCTAAATACGGCTGAAATTTGATAATTAGTTTTTCCAACAAACTGGCATCCAATTTTTCGGCCTCAGGTTCGGTCTTTTGACAAATTTCCAAAAAAGCTTCAGGCGTAGAAAATTGGGAACGAAGAGATTGAATAAAATTATTTATTTCTATCTGGTTGGGTTTAGTTGTCATAATTTATATTTTAACAGAATGTTTGTAGCAGATTGTAATATAATATTTTTATAGGCTAATTTTCTTTCTGGTTGTTTGTTATTTTCAGCTTATAGTTGTTGGTGGCTGTTTTGGAGGTTGCAAAAGTTGGTGGGGAGAAGTTAGAATGGGTGGCGATATGACACTTTCAGTGATCATTTTGTCCTACAACGTCAAAGATTTGATGCGCAAGGCTATTCAGGCCGTTTACGACACATATAAGAAACCGGGGTTACAGATAATTGTGGTAGATAATAATTCTTCGGACGACAGTGTGAAGATGGTAAAAAAGGAATTTCCAAAAGTAGAAATTGTGCAGAGTAATACAAATACGGGCTTTGCGAAGGGAAATAATCTGGCAAGGCCAATTACAAAGGGAGAGATAGTACTGTTTTTGAATCCTGATACCGAAGTAAAAGGCAAGGCAATTGAGGCAAATATGAAAGTGTTGGAAAGTGAAAAGGATTTGGGAGCGATTACCTGTAAAGTGCAATTGCCAAATGGACAACTGGATTATTCCTGTCACAGGGGTTTACCAACTGTCTGGAATACTTTTTGCTATATGATGGGCATGGCTAAGCTTTTTCCTGGCTCCCCCACTTTTGCTGGGTATACAGCAACATATTTGGATATAAATACGATTCATGATATTGATTGCATAACTGGAGCCTACTTGATGATTAAAAGAAAAGCTTTGGACAAAATTGGCTGGTGGGACGAAGATTACTGGTGGAACGGTGATGATATTGAATTTTGTTATAAAGTCAAACAAGCCGGATTTAAGATTAGATATGACCCAAGGGAAACGATGATGCACTTCAAAGGGGCGTCATCTGGACTTTATAATAACTCTAAAGTTGCTTTGACTGTGCCAAAGGAAACAAAGGTAAGATCAGCCAAATCGGCCACAAAGGCGATGAGAATATTTATTAAAAAGCACTGGAATGAGTTGGGGCCGTGGCCTGTAATGGCAGTTGTTTGGATGGGAATATTCTTATTGGAACAATATCGACTTTGGAAAATTGATCAAAGCTACAAATGACTTCTCCACTAATATCAATCATTATATGTACTTATAACACTAAAGACCTGACGTGTGAATGTTTGGATAAGCTGAAAACAAGTATTGATTTTTTAAAAAGACCGGTGGAGACCATAGTGGTAGAGAATGGAAACGATGGGACAGGAGCAGTAATTAAGAAAAAATATCCTTGGGTAAAACTGATAGAGCCATCTGAAAATACAGGCTTTGCAAAGGGAAATAATTTGGGTATTAAATTGTCTGATAAAAATACAAAATATTATCTACTTCTAAATACTGATGCTTTGGTAGAAAAAGAGACTTTGAAAAAAGCTGTGGAATTTATGGAGGGAAATTCTGATTGTGACGTGATGGGATGCAGATTGAAATTTGGGGACGGAAGAATGCAGCCATCGGCGGGATTTTTACCAACGCCGGAAAATACAACCTATTGGATGCTGGGGTTAGATGCTTTAACTGATAAACAAGTGCATCCAAAAACTGCTGATTTTTTTCAAAAAGATCGCCAAGTAGAATGGGTAATGGGAGCATTTTTGTTTATGAAATCGGAGGTAGTTAAAAAAACCAAAGGCTTTGATGAGACATTCTTTATGTATATGGAGGAAGTAGAATGGTGCAAGAGAATTAATGACACAGGATTTAAAATCTGGTATACACCTGGTTTTGAAATAACGCATTTGGATAAAGCTTCGTCAGGTTTTGATCTAAGAAAGCCTTTGACTCGTGAAATGCAAGGATTGGTTTATTACCTAAAAAAATATTTTCCAAACTCAAATTTGTACATGAAAATTGTGATTTGGCTGGGAGTATTGGGCAGGTTTGTAGGTTTTGGATTATTGGGTAACAAGTTGCGTTCTGATATTTATAAAGATATATTAAAAGTCTTATGACAAAAATAGCTATTGTCACTGCAGATTTTAATGACCATAAAGATACAGATGAGTGGTTGGCATCAGCTAAGAAGCTTGACACAAAGGGATTAGAGTTGCTTTGGCTAGTAGTGGATAATGGATCTGAGGTATCGGTCAAAGAAACAGTGAGCAAATACCCCGGAGTGGTGTGGATGCAAACTGGAAAAAATCTAGGTTTTACGGGAGGGTTTAATCGGGGGATGCGGTATGCCAAGGAATGGGGGGCGGACTATGTATTGATAATTAACAACGATACTTTGTTTCCGGAAAAAGGATTAATTAAAAAGATGCTGAAAGTTTTGGATGATCATCCACAAGCCGGCTTGGTTTCACCAAAAATTTATTTTGCACCCGAATTTGAGTACTATAAAGATAGGTACACCAAAAAAGATGAAGGTAAAGTGATCTGGTATGCCGGGGGAAGTTTTGATTGGAATAATATTAAGTCAATTCACCGAGGAATAGATGAGGTGGATAAAGGAAAATTTGATAAAACAGAACAAACCGAATTTACCAGTGGGTGTTGCGTACTGATAAAACGTGAAGTATTGGAAAAAGTGGGATATTTTGAAGAGAAGTTGTTTGCATATTTTGAAGATGCTGATTGGATTGAGCGGGTTAAACGAGCTGGATACGAACAGTGGTATGTAGGTGATACTTACATATATCACAAGATTTCGAGAACTGCCGGGGTGGGGTCTGCTTGGAGTGACTATTTGATCACTAGGAATCGGATGTGGTTTGGCATGAAATGGGCTTCTTATAGGACTAAATTTGCACTATGGCGAGAAGCATTCCGATTCCTGCTAACTGGACGGCCGGCTCAAAAGGAAGCAATAATTGATTATATTAACGGAGTTTGGGGTTGGAAAAGAGCTAAACAACCGGAAAAAGTAGAATATCCGGTGGAATTATCGATCATTGTTATAAATTACAAGACGACAAAATTGATGCTTCAACTATTGGACAGTACATTTAATAAAAAATCTGGGTACTATGATATCAAGGGTGGTGCTGAGTTTATTGCCTTGGACAACTCTCCAGATGAACCCTGTGATAAAGAAGTGCTGGCAGCGTACCCCAATATCAAATTTATTTCCAACAAGATAAATAATGGATTTGCGGGTGGAAATAATCAGATGATTCACTACGCATTAGGGCGATATATTCTTTTAGTTAATTCGGATATTGAACTAAAACCAAAAGCTTTGACAAACATAATGAAGTCCGTTTACGAATTGGGAGAACGGGCTATTTATTCTGGAAAACTGTTTTTTGGTACCGGAGAAGAGCAGGATTCTTGTTTCTTGTTACCCACAGCTTGGCATGCTTTTGAACAATATTTCCTGAATAAACTAGGAAGTTATTTCATGTTTGTACCTCCCGGTAATAAGCCTTCCACTGTAGAAGGAGCTGTGATGGCCTGCTATTTGATTCCCAATGCGGTTAGAAATGAGCTGGGGATACTCCAAGAAGAGACGTTTATGTATTTTGAAGATATTGAGTATTGCCGTAGAGCAAAAGAGGCGGGGATACCGATTTATTTTGTCCCGGATGCTCATTATATTCACTACCATGGACAAGCATCGAAAAAGGCTGGGCAAAATCTATCGAATGAAAGACTGGTAAAAGCGTCAAAATGGTATCACGGTTGGTTTAACTATGCCATGGTTTATGCAGTCCTTTGGGCGGGGCAAAAGTGGAATATGGTGGTGGCACCAGAGGCTAGGTGGAAAAAAGAAGATAAGTAGCAACTCGGGAGTAGTGGGTGCCAGAGCGGTCATTTTTACTCTCGTAAAGAACAACGGATTCAACTGGCCAGGTAAAGCGGGCTTTGAGATTTAGAGCGTCGATTTTGTCCAATAGAGCTTTTGTAGTGACTGGATCGGATTTGGGCAGCCTAGCTATAGTCATGTGCGGCCAGAAACGATCAGCGACCGGGATGTCGAGATGGTAGATGCTAGATCTTAGATCC
>CAYHKI010000024.1:0-11961 GCA_964357165.1 uncultured Gammaproteobacteria bacterium
TTTGCGTAATAACCGCGTTTTTCGCTAGGTAATAGTTTTGCAATCTCAAACATCACTGTATCCACCATTAACTGATCACCTTCTCTTGTCGGAAGATCATCAACTCTATGCAAAAGCTCTTCAACCCAAACCGGTTTTCCAAATTTTATGGTAGCTTTACCCCTATGCGGCAACTTTGAACCTACTCCAAGTATATTTGCCGCATCCTCGATAGCAACCGGCACAATAATTCCACCATTCATAGTTCGTGGATATCTGCCGACACCCCCAAGACCTCTCCTCAGCTCCTGTCCCCCAAGTCTTGTCCCTTCCGGATTTAGCCCTATCGCTTTGCCGCTGGAATGCAGTTCCTCAACAACCTCAAATGCATTTTCCTTCTTATCGTTCCTTTCCTCTTTACCCTCAATAGTCGTAGGAATATCTCTTACTGAAGGAACCATAAATCCACTGTAAGCATACTTAAGTACTTTAGTAATCTTAAGCTTATCCAACATTGAACCCATAACTCCATAAGTGTCGTGCGCAAAAGCACTGGACGCGGCAACACTTATCCCTTTATGTATAAGCGGGTAATCGGCATGACTTGCATGAGGAGAAAACCAAAACTCAACCGGCATACCAATTCGCAATAGTCTTTCTGCTTCAACTATGTTTTCTGCACCCTCAATAGACAGCTTGGATACAAATCCGAAAACTAACCCCTCCGCAAAAGCATGAAGGCCTCGGTTTTGCTTTATTACCAAACCCGAATGTTCTCTTTCTGTCATAAAATTTTCCCTTAGCCAGAGATCATACAGTCTTAGGCAAAAATAATCAAAGGGAATTTATGAAATGCTTTGCCTAATTCGAGCAAAGCGAGAAACAAGCCTTTTTAAACATTTAATTAGATGCGCAGTTGTAACGCATTGTGTTACAATAAGAATGTGTTTAATGTAGTCAAACTTGTGTGGGACGCATGGAACATTGAGCATATTGCAAGGCACAATGTTATCCCCTAAGAAGTAGAACAAGTTTGCCATGTTGATCCAGTTGTGCAAAAGAGCAAAAAAGGACGACTGCTTATTTTTGGCCCAACTAAAGAGGGACGACTGCTTGTGGTGATTCTTGACCCTGAAAAAGAAACAGGCGTGTATTATCCGATAACAGCATACAATGCAAGCAACAAATTAATAAGAATATACAAAGATCTAAAAGGAGGTGAAGATAAATGACTCAAATTAAAAAAACAATACCTGAGTTTAATAGTCGCGAAGAAGCTGCAAAATTTTTTGATACGCACGATATGGCGGACTACCAACAAGAATTTAAAACAGTAAAAGTAAATTTTGCTAAAAATCTCTCAGAAGGCATTACAATTCGATTTGACAAATCTACCTTAGAAAAACTTAGGGAGATAGCTCATGGGAAAGGCATGGGGCCAACAACCTTGGCTCGAATGTGGGTTATGGAACAGTTGAGACAACAAGCATAAAACAGCTGCCAATTAAGAACTTATTTGCAGAAAAGCTTTGCTTATGTCCAGAAAAGGCTCCGTCAACCGAAAAGTTGAGTTTGATACAGACTTGGATAGCCGCAGAATCCTGTTTACCGAACTAAACCTACCACACCCGCAAAGCACATAAAAAAACAATCTACTTAAATTTAATAGTTTGCACGATGGAATTCAACACTTGTGATCTTCCTTTATCACCAGACGAATAACTTATTTCTACTCTGTAGTATGGATTTTTATATGGATCTTGATTCTTCACGACAACAAAGTATTGTTCTGTTTTATAATCCGTTTTCGGCCGAAAATGACTTGCTAAATAACCTTGGTAATCTTCTACCTCCTTCAAACAATATTCTTTAACAATTCTTTCGGCAGTTAGGGTATATGTCACTCTTACTGCTGATAAACTGTCGATTACTGATTGACTCTTATTACCACCTACACGCACACAATCTCCAAAAAAATTATCAGAAGGATTCTCGCTGTCAAACGAAGACAAAGAAGACCCTTGTATAATGACCATACTGCCATCCCTAGAACATAATATGTTATTGGCACATTCGTTAGGTGTTATTATCCAACCTCCTAGTGGCTCTTCGTTTGGAACATATTTAACAGTAAAATTTACAGGATGTTTAAGAGATAAATAATTGTCAGAATATAATTTCCAATTTGATGTTTCAAGGAGCGATAGAGGGCTTTCATAAGGCAATGGTGTTGCTACTGTTTTGTCAGAAGCAGTTACATTTTGCTGCTTTACTTGGTCTTGTGGATTTTGATTGACTTTAGATTTTTCGTTAAATTTTAGATAAACTGCTGCCAATATAAAAATAGAGAATACCAATCCAATTATTAAAGGTAGGGCAAAACCTTTTTGTCTCACAATTTTAATATAGCACTTCTGGGACAACCTTTTTAATAGAATAGGCCAGCAATATGCTCATATTTGTTGACGACTCTGACGACCCTGGTTTTCGCTTTACTTAGCTGAGCTGGCCAAAGTTGTTGTTATTAGGGTATTCAAACTGACTCCTTCGTTTTTTGCTCTATAGGCAAGTTTTCTGTGCAAAAACTTAGGTACTCTAACATTAAATTTTCCGCTATAATCATCTTCCGTTGGTTCGGGAATACTGATACCTCTGTCTTGTGCTGTTTCCAACCAAGCCTCTTTTGCGTCCTCCAGCATTTTCAATACACCCACTTTGGTGTCTGCCTCCGTCATGCAACCTGGTAATTCCTCAATTTCTGCAAAATACGACCCGTCCGAATTCTTTTTTATGCGAGCCGTATACGTTAAATTAAGATAATACTTAAGATCTTTCTTCATTGTTTTCACCTCCTATGAGCTCTAGTACTCTTTTTACATACACCTCTTTTACAAATGGCCGTTTAAATGGTACTGAAATTTGGATATCTCCCTTGGTATAAATATAGTGACTACTACCAGATTTCGGTTGTCTAATATCAAACCTAAAACTTCTTAAAACCGTATCGAGTTCTTTGAACGAAACCGTTTTTGGATTTCTGAAAAGCTTGAGCAACCTCTTTTCTCGTTTAGACATTAATTAACATTTAGATAGTACCATATGTAGTACTACGCGTCAATATTATTGTTTCCTCTTCATGATTATCCATGTAGTAGAATATAGTCTCTATGGAGACAGCAACACTGGCTGGCGGGCCTGCCCGCTATGCTATGGCAACCATTGCAGGCGGGTGCTTTTGGTGCACCGAGGCAATCTTCAAAAGGTTAAGGGGCGTTAAATCAACTGAACCCGGCTATACCGGCGGCCATTTAAAAAACCCAACCTACAAAGATGTCTGCTCCGGTAAAACAGGCCACTCCGAAGCAATTCAAATTAAATTTGACCCAAAAGAAATATCTTATCAAAAACTACTCGAAGTTTTTTTCGCACTCCATAACCCAACTACACTTAACCGCCAAGGTGTTGACTTTGGAACCCAATACCGCTCGGCAATTTTTTTTGATGACAAAAAACAAAAGGTTGTTGCCGAAAAACTAATCAAAAAGCTTCAAGATTCAGGCAGTTATCGCAGTAAAATTGTCACCGAAATTGTTCCGGCTGCTAAATTTTATAAAGCAGAAAACTACCATCAAAATTACTACGACAACAACCGTAACGGGCTATACTGTAAAATTTTTATCGACCCCAAAATTAAAAAGCTTTTAAAAAATTTCAAAGAAAATCTAAAAGCCGCAGACTAAAAATCGTCAGTTCCACCCCGTGGTTTACGCTCTTTACAGTAAAACTATTGAAGGGAATAGAATGAAGCGATGATTTTCAAAATTTAGGCTTTTTCGATAATTAGAGTCTTATCTGCAAGACCATTAATATTTACATCCTCTTCACTTATACCTTTGATTCTAGAATCTTTTTTAAGTCTGTTTACTACTTCCCGTTCATTGTCTATTCTAAGTTCATTAACTTCTGGAGGCCAACCTGGTTCTACATCCATATAAGGGAAAAACCTAATACTTCCACCAGTTTTTGCAACTCTTATACACTCTTCGACCGCGTTTGAAAAAATATCTCGATCAACATCCAGATAAGAGGTAACGGCTATTCTTGAATAAACAATATCAAAAAAATTATCTGGGAAAGGAATTTCTGTTGCAGACGCTTCTAAGTATCGTTCAGGCCTGCTTTTAGCAGATTCCATGAAGCTTTCCAGCGCTTCATTTCTTCGCAGTTTATTACTTACTAATTTATTATGTTTTTTGACTCTACCTTTTAAATCGGCTCGGCTTCTATATCTTGGATCAATTGCATAAGCCTCAGCACCGAGTTCTAATAATTTACAAACCGCATCCGAAGCTCCGGCACCAACGTCAAGAATTCTTAAGCCTTTAACGTCACTGGGCATTAGAACGCACTCAAAAACTTCTTCCCAGCTTGCGGAAGTGGGTTGTGCTACTCCCTCCAAGTCCTTTACGGCAAGGTTTGTTTTCCCTTGCTCGTCTGCCTGTAGGTGTATTTGTCTAAATTCGATTCCCATGTTGGAAAATTATACTGATCAGAAGCTAAATTGTCAAACTATGGGATATTTACACCCTAATCAGATTATTACTCAAATTCTATCAGTCCCAAAATTACAGCGTAAATTCCATTCCGTCTTGTGCCGCCGTTGAATTTGGAAAAATCTTTTTCGCTTCCACCTCTGCCCATTTTCTCTCATCCAAAGTTTTATAAACATGCGCCCCAAAATGGGTTAGGATCAGTTGCCCAACACCATTTTCCAAAGCCAAGTTACCTGCTTGAACAGGGTCAAAATGCCCCCAAATATCCTGCTCATCTGTTTTTTTATTAGAGCATTCACAAATCAAAAGATCAGCATTTTTTGCCAAAGCTCTTGCCATGTCGGTTACTCCACAATCCCCTGTGTATGCAATTGTTTTGCCCTCTAAATCAATCCTGTATCCATGATCAACATATGCATGATGCTGAGCTATTGCAACCGCTTTATAAGGAGTATTCTTGCCTTCCCCTAAAAGTTCATGTAGTCTTATTTCTGTTTTTAAGTTGGCAATGTTTTCCGGCTTTGGCTTATATCCTATGGTAAAAGGCGGATTAACCAAGGTCTCAAAATCACCTGCTCGCCCATCCCCTATATAAACATCTATTCCCTGCTTGAAATTAAATTTAGCAAGAGTATGTAGTCCAGAAACGTGGTCTATACGAAAATGGGAAATGAAAAGCGAAACAGGTTTATCCTCTTTGATATATTGGTCTAATTTATAAATTCCGTTTCCAGCATCCAGCACTACATATTGATCTTTTGAATCAATAAGTATGCAGGGAGTGTCTCCAGTTGGACTTGAATACCAACCATTTGTTCCTAAAAAATTAATTTTCATATTTAATCCGGCAATCCATTTTTTAAAAAATCGACTGCCAGAAACACATGCCCCAACTGGCCTTGAATAAATTTAGAATTTTCCGACAATTTATCCACCCGACACCATTCTTGTCCCTCCAACAACTCAAAACTTTCCCCCAAGTCAGCAACATACACTTCAACAACTTCCGGCCCGCGATCTCCATCGCGATGTAGGCGACCCGCAAAAATTGGAGTATCGGCAAATTCACAATGAAGTTCACCATGCTGGATTCTTTCAAATGCCCTTTTGACAGGATTATTATCTGCCCGCCCATAATCAGAGGCTCTTAGAGCCGTACCTGGCGTATGAACCATACCAGGCCAGACAATATCGTCCTTGGGCCTTGGTATCAGTAGTGTTTCCAAAACACCATCATTTTCTCGAAACAAAACCACCTCTATAATTGGCTGGGGTATTATTCTGGCAAGTTCAGTAAAAACCGGAGTCGAAATTTTTCCACCTTTCCATTTTGAAAGAAGACTTACTAGCTGTCTGTCTTCTTCTGGCGTCAGCCCGTCCGTTGCAAATTGTTCCGGCTGATTCCTTATTCTTTCTTGATCAGTCATACGTAGAAATTATACTAAATCGAAGCTAAATAATCCAACTATGGGTTGCTGAATCACTCACGAACATTACCGGATTTTGGCAAACCGGAATATAGAAAAAATGCCAACAGTAAAAGAGCCGGATAGATTTGCAGCACTAATCTATAAATTGAAGTCGCAATCTGTGAAGCCTGGTCTTCTCGTGTCACATAATAAGTCCAAATGTACCCCGTAATTTGTGCCAATATCAATACTAAACCAAACAAAAGAACCCGATTATTCAAAACTCTGCCAATTCTTGAAAGTATAAAATATCCAATAACCAAAAATCCAATTCCCCAATGATCAACGTGTCGAAATTCTTCTCTAAAAGATTGCAGCGAATACTTTGTATATTCAAAAATTGGCCTTTTCCCCAAAACAAGATTCCAATCATTTTCCAAATACCTACTACTAAGAGAAAAATAATATTTAAACCCAAAATTAAAAAGCAAAAAACCCCACCCAATCGCAAAAGCCAGTAAAGGAAACTTTTGCTTTCTCTTCCTGCCAAAAACCGGCATCAAAATACAAAAAGCTAAAAGCGCCGGCAAAGCATCATTTTTGGTCAGTGCCCCAAGTCCCAAAAATACGGCAGTATAAATAAACTCTTGAGAAAATAATAAACCAAACGCTAAAAGAAAATAAAAACTTACCAAAAGATCCGCATTCCCCGAATATGCTTTTAAAGTTACTGTCTGCCACAAAAACGAGGTGAACATTAAAATAATAAGCCAAAGTAAACCAAGCTTTCCTCGTTTAACAATCAGCCAGAACTTTCCAACTAAACAAAAAAGTACGCTAAAAGGAATCACTTGTATCCAGAACAAATCAGCTTTTCCCAAGAAATAATAGAACCAAGAAGCTGTAAGTGACCAAAGATTAGGATCATCTGCAGGCGATACCATAAGGATATTGGTTTTGTTAATTCCCCCATCCATCCAAAAAATATAAGCCTTAGAAAGCCAGCGCTGAATGGCATCATAGCCCCAAACCGGATGAGAAAATGTAAAAAAACCAACAACAACCGCAAAAACAAAAAATATCAAAATCACCAAAAGATTATTGCTATTAATAAATTTTCTAAAGCCAAATAATACTCCAAAAACTTGTTTTCTCAACAGACTATCTAAAACATATGGCAAAAAGGCGCCAAAAGCTAAAACCATTACCAAAAACCTGTTTAAGGGAAATTCAAAAAAACCCAAAACCATTTGAAAAACAGCAATAAAGCCAATACCTAAAGCCAAAAATATCGCCAAGTCAAACCTTAACTTGCGCCTGGCAAACATGTAATAATCGCAAATTAAACCGGTTTGCAAAAACGCTAAAATCGCAAATATAGACAACAATAAATCAAAAAACATTGCTTTTAACCCTATAAAGATAATTACCACCAAAATTATCTAATTCTTCCAAATTGGAACTTGTTCTCTTTCTAAATTGAGAAATCAGTAAACCACAATTTTTGATAACTGGACCATCTTCTATCACATTAAACCTCCTCGGATAAAGCTGATTTTGCAAATACCAAGTTTGAATATCAAGTGAAAAGTAAAGACATCCTTGCGCATTCTCGGGTAATATCTTTTTGAGATGATCTGCATATGCCACCTGTCCTCTAGATTCTATCTCCAACTTTTTTTCCATTGGTTGCCAAAAATTAACACCCCGGGATAAATCACCAATAATACTCCCCGAAGCCACAAATAAAACAAGAAGAGCCGCCCATGTAACCACAATCACGTCCAACTTTTTCCCCAGTTTCCTTTTAAAATAAAACAAGGAAACCAAAATTAATAAAGATAGATAAAACCAGCCACCCAAAATCCAAATTTTAGAAATTATTTGCATACCAAAATCTTAATGAAAGTATAATATAGACAGTAAAAAAACTTAAACACCAAAAGTTGCCTTTGACAAAAACCTGCCAAAACTCACATCTTATCCCGCAATAATCCCCAACAACCCGACTTATTCAATAATCTCAAACTAGAAATTTAGCTTCAAACCTTACTTGGGCTCCGTCTTTTTTTCCTTTTTACTACTTTTGATTTCACAGCTTTTTTCGAACTGGCTTTTGCACCAACTTTGTCTATATATTTGCGAGCTTGATCAATCCTCTTTTCACCTTCATCAACAACATCTGAAACAGTTTTGCCGATAACCTTTCGATTTTTCTTGTCAGAAAGTACTGCTGCTGCGACTCCCAAACCCGCACCGATAATGACTGCACCTAGCCCACTAACGCCTTTTTTTCCTGTTGCCATAAATAACACCTCCCTTCTCTATTGCTTCACCAAAAAAAGAGCCAAACCTGGAAAAACCGTGTTTTACCACGCGTTTGAAGGCAGTAACATCTGCAGTGGTATCAGCTACATCTTCTAAAATTCTTCGAAGAGACTTAAGGGCTAATGTAATTTGATATGCTAAATAAACAAAAGTTACTGCAACTACGAGAACTGCTACCGACGAAGTATAGTAAAAAATGTCATTTGAATTCACCTAGTTAGTATATCAGAAGTTTACCCTGAGTCTTAGAAGGGCAAAATTCGAGGTTTATCCCCAATACAATAAAGGACTAAAAACAATCAACAGATTAATTACCAACAGAATCGGCAACCGGAGCTTTAGGTGCGCTGGGCCCATCTCCATAAAATTCCCCAATTAATACATCTCTGCCGATTGCAAAAAGGGTTAGAGGAGCCTTATCGTTTGTTTGAGGTGGCAAACCAATGATCGATTCACAGTGGTTTCTGGTAACTTCAGGATCAGGTGTAAATTGTTCTGTGGTAAAACTATGACGCTCCCCCCAAGAGGCAGAAAGCTGGGTAAGACCGTAAATCATATCAACATCCCCTAAATCTCCCAGTAACCTTTCCGAAAGGCGATGTAAATCAGCTCCTATTTGTCTAATAAAATCTTCGGCCCTTCTTAGTCGAGTTTTAGCCAGAGACTCAAGACTTTCCCTAAAATGCAGCGAAATCCATCGCCCATCTCTTTGGGAGTAATCATGAAGCTTGATACTCGTAATAACACCTACTTTATCTATTTCTTCCTCACGCAACTGGTCATAGCCAAGACCCTCTTTATAAAGCCCTTCGCAAAACAAATCGAAATCAGCAACAGGCAAAGTTGAAGCTTGAATATCTTCTCTATGTTGACGTTCTCTGACCACAATGGGGGGAATTATATCAAAAATGCATCCAGATTAGAAACAACTTACTCCATGTAATAAACTATGTTCAAATTTTTTATTTTAAAATAGCTTGAAGTAATTCAGGAAATTCTACTGTTTTCATATCTTCATAACAAAAATGTCCGTAATTGTGAAATTCTTTATACTTAAGATCTTTTACTTTTTCTCTGACGATGTGAACCGTTTTGTGCACGCTTTCCTCATCATTGTCTGAATTAAAAATTGTTACGCCGCGGGTTCTACTGGGAAATGCTGGATCAAGTTCAAAATCATCAAAGAAGTTTTTGGTGTGTTCTTGGTCCGGATCAAGCCAAGGAGCAACTAAAATTACCTTATCTACTTTGAGCTTTTTATTTATGCTTAAATATTTAATCCAAAATCCTGCACCTGTACTGTGACCAACAAGAATTGTTTCTGGGTCAATATCAAATCGTTCAACCTCTTTGCGCCAGACTTTCCAATCTCTATTAAAACTCCAAGGCACTTCAGGCGTTGCTGTTGGGATATCATGTTTTAATAATTGTCCTTGAAGCCAAGGAATCCAGTGGGCATTACTCATGCTCGGTGCATCGGGATCGTAGTATTCTTTTTTAGTTGGGCTGCCATGAAGAATAATCGCATTTTTCATATCAAAAGTATATCAAAAAGACAATATTAAAGATCTGGTCCCCCAAAAAAGTTTTTAGATTAGCTAATAAATTGCTAGAATAAAAGTATGACCAACAAGGGCTTTTCCCTGCCAATCATCTTAATTCTCCTATTTTTGATAGCTTCAACAATCAGCTTTTTTTATCTATCAAAATCAAAAGTTAGAACAGAGACCACTCCTCCTCCAACATCGACTCCAGCATCAAACAAAAAAGGAGCAGAAACCACGGTTTCACCTTCACCATTCGACGAAAAATGCTATACATCAGACCAAACTCCAGACAACGAAATCGAGGTCGTTGGAGGCGGTTTTAATCTCAAAAACTTTAATCCTCAAATTAAAGATTTTACTGAACCAAAAATTGCAATCGACAAAGGGGAACAGAAGTGGATGTTTATACAAACTTACACACCTTCAAAAAAAACAAACGTTTACTCAGAAGATAACTATTTTCACTCTATATTAGGTTTTGCTCCGCCGCAAAACATCTCAGGAAAATGCGACATTACTGTTAGCCTTTTCGACAATTCAGTTCTTAAAAAAACACTATACTTCAGAATTAACGTTGTTAAGTCACAAACAGCCAGAAATATTGTACTTCCACCAAAAGATATTAAAGCTGCCCTTATTGGTGTTGGCACTGGCGATTTTCAATATAAGGTTGCACCTTTAGAGGCAGATTATTCCGAAGCCACAAACAACCAAGGTAAACTTAAAATAGAATACCTTGGAAATATTCCATACACTGATGAAGAAGTATATTCAAAAACGGACGAAATCGTAGAAGCTTTTATTAGAAGCAAGGGTAAATCACTCTTAGATTACGACTTGGCGATAGTACATTTAAAAAACTACGCCAGCTATTTTAGAACCGATACCCAACTCAAAAAAGTTGTCTTTTGCTGCGAAAATTCAGTTTTTTTACATGAATTTGCACATCTTGCCGCAGGTGTAGCAGACATTTCCTATGAAAACACACTACTGCCACCGGACCCTTTGCATTATTCATCATTCGAGAAATCTAACAAATTTTCAAACCCCATCCTAAAACAATTAGGTTTCGAATCTCAAAATGGAGTCTGGATATTGATCGACGAATGGGGCTTCAAAACCCAAAAAGGCCAAGCTAGTTATAGAGTTGTCGTAAGAAATACGGGCAATTCTAAAGATAATTTTGACTTATCTTTGGACACCAACAATTTAATAGTTAAGACATCTAAAGCACCCATCAACTGGTTTAAACTAAGTGCCGACAAGATTACACTAGGGCCAAATGAAGAAAAAACCTTAGAACTCACCGTAAACCCTCCCAACAGCTCGCCAAAAACCTTATTTGGGGTATCTATTAAAGCAACATCCCAATCAGACCAATCGGTTTGGGACAGGGCCAATGTCTACTTCGAAACTTCGGAATAAATAAGCTCTTGTCCAAAAAGCGGGTACTTTCTCATAATTAAAGTTGAGTACAACAAAGAAAATTAAAAGCTAATGTCAACCCGATAACGTTGAACTCCGCCTCGTGGTTCACACTGAAAAATGAAGTGTTTACACTTTTTACCCTTCAGGGAGAACCTTCAGTGTGAACCCTGAAGTTTTTTGAAGGGAAGAATGTAGTAGACGATTTAAGAATTTACTTCTCTGGTTTTTCATATAATTGTTTATGGGTTCCAATTAAAACAAAGTAGGCAGTTTCTTTTTCGCCTTCATACTTCTTTTCATAAATTGCTCGAAAGTCCGCTGTAATATCAATACTGCTCAAACCCTGATATTCTCTTTTGAGTTGGTGATTATCAAGCTGAGGGTCATTTGGGTTTTTGGAGAAAAGTAAAATCTGTTCCTTAAAACTTTTGCGTATTCTAACATCAAGTTTCTTTAGTGTTTTAATAAATACAGGAGAATACTTGATTATCATATGCCCTGTTTTTCAAGCCAGGCAACTGCCTCTCTTCCTGTCTTAAACGCCGGGGACGTTTTTCTTGCTTTCCAGTCCTTTTCTGCTTGAAAAATGGCATTTTTTAAGTATTCACTTGGTTCCTCATCCAAAACACCAAATGAAACAGATTGCGTTCTAATGAATTGTTTTAAAAAAGCTTTGATAACAACAGATAAAGGCATACCTAGCCTTTCAGCTGTTTT
>CAYHKI010000025.1:0-11916 GCA_964357165.1 uncultured Gammaproteobacteria bacterium
GTATGTTGGAATTTTGCAGAAGAATATAAATTCCAAATGCCTGGACTGCCGCCAGCGGTACGGTTAAATACCTAGTGTATTGGTTGATTTTTTGTCTACCAGATTCACCTTCTTTGGCAAGTTCTTCGAGTTTAGGAAAAACCATCTGTAAAAGCTGCATAATAATGCTGGCGTTGATGTAAGGGTTTAAGCCAAGTGATAAAACAGAAAAGTTAGCAAGCGTACCTCCGGAAAAAATATCAAGAAGCGATAATAGCTGGCTTTCGGAAAACAGTTTTTTTAAAGATCCTATATCCACTCCGGGAACTGGAACTTGTGCAAAGATTCTAAAAATTAAAAATATGAAGGCGGTGAAAATAATCTTTTTCCGAAGGTCTTTTATTTTAAATATTTTTTTTATAAGTTCGAGATATTTCATTGTTTTTTTGATTCAGTAATCTTACCGCCTGCCTTTATTATTTTGTCGGCGGCGGCTTTGGAGAGCGGTAGTTCAATATTTAGAGCAACTTTTATTTGGCCGTCTGACAATATTTTAATCGGATTGGTTTTTGCTTGATTTTTATCGACTATGTTTGCTTTTATAAGGGTTTCTTTATTGACTGTACTGTTTTTGGGTAGCGAATTTAGGGACTCGAGGTTTACTATAATTGGTTTAGTGGAAACCTTAGAATTACCCTTACCTCTTCTAAAAGGAATCCTTTTGGTAAGAGGTCTTTGACCGCCCTCGTAATGGGAATGGGTTATAGGAAGTTTATGTCTGGCGTTTTGTCCTTTGGTGCCACGACCAGAAGTTTTGCCTTTACCAGACCCGGGACCTCTACCAATTCTTTTTAATTTTTTTATATTAAGTTTTGGTAATTTATGTAATTTCATTTTTTGAGATTTTTTAGGGCTTCTAAAGTTGCATAAATATTAGAAGCCTTGTTTTTTGTGCCCAATACTTTGCTTGAGATATTTCTGATTCCTGCAGCAGAAACTACCGCTCGAACTGCTCCGCCTGCTATGACACCAGATCCTTCTGGTGCTGGCTTTAAAAGAATTTTTGCTGCACCAAGTTTTAAGTATATATCATGAGGAATTGTGCCTTTGACAATTGGAACATTGATTAAATGTTTTTTCGCATGACTGACGGATTTTCTAATAGCGGATGCCACATCTTTGGATTTTCCAAGACCGACACCAACTCTACCTTTTTTATCACCAACAACGACAAGCGCAGAAAAACGCATCTGATTGCCACCTTTTGTTTTTTTAGAAACTCTGTTTACCTGGATGACTTTTTCGTCAAACTCTTTCGCTTCTTGGGAATAGTATTGATTGTTATATGCCATTTTAAAAAACAAGTCCCCCTTCCCTTGCGCCTTCAGCTAAGGCTTTTACTCTGCCATGATACTTATATCCTGCTCTATCGAAAACAATTTTTTTAATATCTTTTTTGATACAAATTTTTGCAAGACTCAAACCAATTTCTTTTGCTTTTTCTATTTTATTTATTTTTTTATTTTCTTTTTGTGATAAATCTGATTGTGACGCGACCGTCTTTGAATTTATATCATCTATAACTTGGGCATATATGTGTTTATTAGATCTAAAAACAACCAACCTAAATAGGCCATTTTTTAAATTTAAATGTTTTTTTACCCTTAAGTGTCTTAGATTCTTTTGAGCTTTTTTATTCTTCACTGTGCGCTTCCGGTTTTAACAGTTTTGCCGGCCTTTCTTCTGATTACTTCATCAATATATTTAATTCCTTTACCTTTGTATGGTTCCGGTGGTCTGACTCTTCTTATTTTTGCCGCAGTTTCTCCAACCAAAGTTTTGTCAACACCGGATACAATTATTTTATTTTCTTTGGTGTCTATTTGAATTCCTGGAATTTGGGAGATGACAACTGTATGTGAATAACCAACATTAAGAACCAAATCTTCACCTTGCTTATTCGCGCGGTATCCTACTCCAACCAGTTCGAGAACTTTTTCGTGTCCATCTATTACACCTTTGACCATATTGGCTATCAAGCTTCTGGTTAAACCATGCAACGATTTTGCAATCTTTGTTTCAGATTTTCTGGCAACTTGTATTTCATTTGCGCCAATAGTTATGTGAATCTCTGGCCTGAAAAGGAACTTAAGATTTCCGCGAGGGCCGTTGATATCTATTTGGTGATCAATCAGGGTTGCAGTCACTCCAGCAGGTATTGATATTGGTAATTTTCCTATTTTTGACATATATTTTTATCTACCAAATTTGGCAAATAACCTCCCCTCCTAGGTTTTTCTTTTTAGCGTCACTTTCACTCATCACACCTTTTGATGTCGAAATTATGGTCGAACCTCTACCGCCTTTGAGCTGTTTTATGTGTTTACTTTTAGTATAAAAACGTCTACCAAGCTTTGAAATTTTTTTAATTTCAGTGATTTTTGGACTTCCGGCATCGTATAAAAGATCAACTAAAATTTGGTTTTCTTTTTTCGCTACTTCACCCACAAAATTTTCTTTGGCTATGACTTTTGCTATTTCTAATTTAAATTTTGAGTACGGAACAGTTACTTGCTGTTTTTTTGCAAGATATCCGTTTTTAATTATGACAAGCATGTTTGCTATTGGATCCATATGTGCTCCTTTTTAAAATAAATATATATATTTTGTATTATGTTTTTCATTTTTATTACCAGCTGGACTTTTGGATTCCAGGTATTTCACCTCTATGTGCTAGATCTCGAAAACAAAGACGACAAATACTAAATTTTCGGATGTAAGCCCTAGGTCTGCCACAAAGTTTACACCGATTTCTATGCCTTATTATAAATTTTTGTTTTTTATCGTTTTTGACGATTTTTGATGTTTTTGCCATTTTTTATTTTTTAAAAGGTAATCCTAAAAGCTCAAATAGTCTTGGTGATTTTTCTTTGCTTCCATTTTTGATTACGATTGTGACAACTAAGCCTCTTGCTTTATCAATTTTTGAATACTCAAGATGCGGAAAAATTGATTGTTCGGTAATACCAAGACTGTAATTTCCGTTATTATCAAATTTATCTCGAGAAAGACCACGAAAGTCCCTAATTCTTGGAATTACAATTGTAATAAATTTGTCAAGAAAATCCCATGCCTTTTTGCCTCGCAAGGTAACCATTGCTCCAATTTGATCATTTTGCTTAAGCTTAAAAGTAGAAATAGATTTTTTAGCGATAGTTATCCTTGGTTGTTGTCCGGATATTATTGCCAACTGTTCTTTAATTTTTTCCAAAACGTCTTTGGCTGTTAGAGCTTCTGCAGCACCTATATTTACAACCACCTTTTCAATCCTTGGAAGCTCTAAGGTATTTGTTATTTTAAATTCCTCCTTAAGTTTTGGAATTATTTCTTTTTGATAGATAGACAATATATTAGTCATATTATTCTTTTATTGTTATTGTGCCTTTACATTTTTTACATATTCTGTTTTTATTTTTACCTTCTGTTTTAAAACCAATACGAGTCGGTTTTGAACATTTCGGACAAATTACTGCAATACTGGACACGATGACAGGTCTGGTTATTTGGTATATTCCTGCTGCCTGGTTCCTAGTGGCTTTTCGATGTCTCTTATATATATTTACACCTGCTATTACAACTTTATTTTCACGCGCAAGAACTTTTTCTATTTTTCCCTTTTTACCTTTATCCCGACCGCTGGTAACTAAAACTTCATCGCCTTTTTTAAATTTGAACATTTATATTACTTCCTTTGCTAGTGACGCAATTTTCGCATAACCTTTTTTCTTAATTTCTATTCCTATTGGACCAAAAATTCTTGTACCTTTTGGAATGCCATTATTATCAATAACAACGGCAGCATTTTCTGAAAATCTAATATATGTTCCATCTTTTCTTTTTGTCTCTTTTTTGGTTCTTACGATTATAGCTTTTATGATTTCATGATTTTTAACTTGCGAATTTGGCACTGCACCTTTTACGGCACATGTAACAATGTCTCCTAATTTTGCGAATCTTTTACCACTACCCTTACCAAGACCAATAACTGAGAGTGCTTTGGCTCCGCTATTGTCTGCAACTTTAAGATATGATCTTTGAGCTAACACTTTATTTTGCCTTTCCTAATATTTCCACTACTTTAAAATGCACAGTTTTTGAAATAGGTTTAGTTTCTATTATTTTAACTTTGTCACCAGTTTTGGCACCAATTTCGTTATGGGCCTTAAATTTTTTTGATGTAGACATTAGTTTTTTATAAAGTGGATGTTTAATTTTTGCCACAGTTTTGACTACAACAGTATTTTGCATTTTATCGGAAATAACAGTTCCAGTTTTTGTCTGAGCCATTTATTTCTCCTTCCCTTCGCTTTTTATATTTGCTTTTTCAAATGATTTTATTTTCATAATTGTTAACATTTTCGCCACATCTTTTCGTAGTAAATTTACTTCATGAACATTTTTAGTCTTACCCATTTTTAGCTCTATATGTTTTTCAGTTATTTCTCGTCTTAAAATTTTGACTTTTTTTGCCAAATCTTCAATCGTTTTTATTTTTAAATCGTTAAAATCTCTTTTTTTCATTTTTTATTTAATAAGAAATAAGCTCTCTTATCTTGTTACCAATCTTGTTTTTATTGGCAGTTTATGTGCTGCAAGCCTCATTGCTTCTCTGGCGACTTTATCTTCTACGGCACCCATTTCAAAAAGCACAGTCCCTGGTTTTACGACAGCAACAAAGTGGTCAACATCACCTTTACCGGAACCCATTCTTGTTTCGGCAGGTTTTTTTGTAACTGGCTTATCCGGAAATATCCTGATCCAAATACGACCGCCTCTTTTAGTGTAATGTGTCATTGCACGACGGGCTGCTTCAATTTGACGCGCAGTAATCCAAGCACCTATTTCGCTTTTTAGGCCATGAGAACCAAAAGCTAGGCTATTGCCACGCGTTGCCAAACCACCTCTTTTATTGCGAAATTGTTTTCTGTACTTTGCTCTTTTTGGTGCTAACATAATATTATCCTTTAAATATCCAGACTTTTATTCCAACTATTCCTGCTTTTGGAACTTTTGCGCCAACTTTGGCAAAATCTATATCTGCTCTTAAAGTCTGCAATGGTATCGATCCGTCCTTCACAGTTTCGCGTCTGGCAATTTCCGATCCGCCAAGTCTGCCAGCCAAGGCAATCCTTGCACCTTTTGCCCCTGATCTTTTGATTCTTTCAAGTGACTGGTGCATGGCACGTCTGAACGGGATTCTTCTTGCGAGCTGGTCTGCAATACTGATGGCAATTAAGTATGCATCCAGATCAGGATTTTTAATTTCCTCAAATTTTATTTCCAATTTTGAAGGATCTTTTATTTTTATTTTTTTGATAAGCGCTGATTTTATCTGTTCCGCTCCAGAACCACCTCTACCAATGGCAACTCCGGGCCTAGAAACGTGAATTATAACTGTTCTTTTGTCAAAAAATCTCTCTATCTCTACTTTTGATACACCGGCGTTTTTTAGATTTTCGGTGAGAAATTGACGAATTTTGTGGTCTTCTATTAAATTAGAAGCAAAATCATGTTTCTTTGCAAACCAACGAGAATTCCATGTATATAAAATTCCGGTTCTAAATCCGGTTGGATTAACTTTTTGACCCATTTATTGCCTCCTTTTTTTCATTTTTAATCTTAGTTTCTTCTGCTGTACTTGGTGTTTCGATTGCTTTTTCAACTTTTTTCTCATTTCCTTCTAAGATAATTCTAATATTGCTTGTGCGTCTTAATATAGAATGAGCCCTGCCCCTGGAAACAGCCCTAAATCTTTTAAAAACCTGGCCCTTTGTGACATTTACTTCTTTGAAGGTTAATGTATCTACTTCTAAGCCGTTATTGTTTTTGGCGTTAGCTATAGCCGAAGCAATCAGTTTTTTTAGAGGTTTTGCTGCTTTTTGGGGTACGTGGTCCAATATGCTAAGTGAGTTTTGCGGCGAAATCTTTTTAATCTGATCAGCAACAAGCCGAACTTTTTGGGGTGATATTCTGATATTTTTTGCTATTGCTTGGACTTGCATATTATTTTTTGGCTGTTGCCTTTTCGGTCATTTTTCCGTGACCGCGAAATGTTCTGGTTGGTGAAAATTCGCCCAAACGATGTCCAACCATTGGTTCGGAAACAAATACGCTTATAAAAGTTCTTCCGTTGTGAACTGAAAAAGAATGGTTCACAAAATCCGGCGGTATTTGGCAGTTTCTGGCCCAAGTTTTAATGGCAGCTTTTTGGCCGCTTTCTTTTTGTGCCATTACTTTTTTTAATAGTTTTGGGTCAATATATGGCCCTTTTTTACTTGATCTAGACATTATTTTTTCCTCCTCGATAAAAAATCAGCCTCGCTCGCTCCCTGATATTTTCTCTCATCGTCATTTCTTCCTCCTAGATAAAATAAATTTACCTGACGGTTTGTTGCGGTTTCTGGTTTTGCCAAAGGCAGATTTACCGGTCGGCGTTTTTGGATGCATACCGGTTCCCGATTTACCTTCTCCGCCACCATGCGGATGAGAAGCAGGATCCATGGCGACACCACGAACTTTTGGACGCCTGCCCATGTGACGCGATTTGCCTGCTTTTCCAAGCGATGTGTTTTTCCAGTCTATGTTGCCGATTTGGCCAATTGTGGCAAGACAAGTGGCATGAATTTTTCTAATTTCTTTTGACGGCAATTTTACATGAACATAATTACCCTCGCGGGCAGCCACAATTGCTCCTGCGCCAGCGCTTCTGACAACTTGACCTCCCTTTCCTGGAATCAATTCGATATTATGCACAACCGTTCCAATTGGCATTTTGCCAAGAAGCATTGTGTTACCAAGTTTTACGGCAGTTTTTTCGGCAGAAGAAACCTTATCGCCGACATTCAGGCCACTGGGCGCAAGTATATACCTTTTTTCGCCATCTTTATAGTAAAGAAGTGCAATATTGGCGGTTCTGTTTGGATCATATTCTATTGCGGCAACGGTGGCTTCAATATCTTTTTTGTTTCTCTTAAAATCAATATCTCTAAGATTTCGCTTATGACCTCCACCTATACCTCTTTGGGTAATTTTTCCTTTTGATCTTCCTGAAGTTTTATTAAGTCTTGAAACTAATGACTTTTCGGGTCTCGACTTGGTAATTTCTTCAAAACCTAAACCTATTTTGAACCTTTGGGATGAAGTTGTAGGGTTATATTGTTTATTTGCCACTATTTTTATCCTTTTTTTCTTTGTCTATTTTTCTAAATTTAGAAAAAAGACCTTTTTTTTCTTTTTTACTTTTTTCATCAGATATTTTTGCTTTGTCCTTTGTTTCCTTTTTATCTTTATCTTTAGTTTTTTCAGTTTTTGGTGAAAGAAGGGCTATTTTTTGACCTTTTTGTAAAAAAACTATAGCTTTTTTACCCCCACCTATTTGTGTGCTTTTTCTGGTACCTGTAACTTTTTTGGTTTTAGTCGGAATAGTTTGAACGTGAACTTTTAAAACTTTTGTTGAAAATTGGTTTTCGATTGCCCTTTTAATATCTTCTTTGGTAGCGCTGGCGCTAACCAAAAAAGTATAAATACCGTGTTCTATTTGCGAATATACTTTTTCTGAAAGAATTGCTCTTTTTAATATATTTTGGTTCATATAAATTTTTCCAATGCTTCTTTAGAAATTAATATATTACGGTTTTGTAGTACTTGGTAAGCATTTAAATTGTTTGGGGTGTCTATTGATGTTTTTTGGATATTACGAGAGGCAAGTTTAATATTTTTGTTGTCTTTTGTAGTGATTATAAGAACCGGATTTGTAATCTCAATTTTTTTAAGTAGGGTGACCATAATTTTTGTTTTTGGTTCGATTTTTTCAAAATTGGCAATCACTTTGATTTCACCATTTTGTGCTTTAGTGGAAAGCGCACTTATAAGAGCCTTTTTCTTCATTTTTGTAGGTAGTGAGAGTTTGACATCACGATATCTTGGACTAAATACTTGTCCTCCACCAACCCAAAGTGGCGATCTTTTGGAACCTGCTCGGGCATTGCCTGTGCCTTTTTGTTTCCATGGTTTTCTGCCTCCGCCTCTAACTTCTCCTCTGGTTTTAGTATGAGCAAGATGTGTAGCGGAATTTGTAAAATAAATATGCATGGCCTGAGAAAGTAAGCTTTTATTTGGTTTTTGGCCAAAAATTTCCTTTGAGAGGATTGTTTTCCCCGTTACCTTGCCATGTATGTCATAAACTTGTGCGCTGAGCCCTGTTGATTTTACTGTTTTTAAAGACTTAGTTTCTGCAGCTTTTTTGGGAGCTGGGGGTTTTGCTTTTGAGACCTTTGAAACTTTTGATACTTTTTTACTTG
Organism: uncultured Gammaproteobacteria bacterium; assembly: GCA_964357165.1. Taxonomy (GTDB): domain Bacteria; phylum Patescibacteriota; class Microgenomatia; order Curtissbacterales; family GWA2-41-24; genus CAYHKI01. The sequence continues at coordinate 8,340 of CAYHKI010000025.1, forward strand.
GCATTTATGTCCTCCTTGGTTTCTACTGCTGACGTTTCTTTTGCTTCAGCTTGATTTTTTTGCGTTACAGCTTCTTGGTCAGCAGTTTCGTGTGCAGGGGATTCTGTTTTTTGTTCTTTCTCTTCTCGCTCATCCGATGAGCGAAGCTCGCTCGCCTCGCTGCGGAGCGGGCCCTCTTGGGCGGCCTGTTTTTGCTCATTTTCATCCAGAGGCTGATCAACCTTTGGATGAGGTTCTGGTGGGGAAACATAACCTTTAACTTTGCCGGTTTTTTCTATTATCAAGAGACCATTTCTGGCACCGGGAACTGCACCTTTGACAACAATTGTGTTTGTTTTTTCATCGACTTCTACAACTTCAAGACCAGTTATGGTAATTTTGGAAGCTCCCATATGACCGGCCATTCTTTTGCCTTTATAAACCCTTCCGGGGGTGGTGCCAGCACCTATTGATCCGGGCGCTCGGTGACGATCGGATTGGCCGTGAGTTTTTGGTCCTCCATGGAATCCATGACGTTTAACTACACCTGCAAAACCGCGACCTTTGGTAGTACCGGTTATTTTGACTTCATCTCCGGGTTCAAAAATGGAGACAGATATTTTGTCACCAATTTTTATTTCTTGAGCTAAATCTTGTTCTTTTGATTTTAAGGTTTTTACTTCTTTTACAAAACGCGGGGAATAACCGGCTACTTTAACGAAGGCGTTTTCTGTTTTTTTAACTTTTTTCTTTTCACCCATACCAATTACAACACTGTCTTTTTTTCTAACAAGAACAATGTTTGGTTCGGCGGTTATTAATGTAACAGGTATTTGATATCCAATCCTGTTAAAGCGCCTGGACATATTTAGTTTTGCTCCAAGTAATACGTTTAACATATAAATACAGCAAAAAAGCAGGAGACCTTAAGATTAACCCTTAGATTTGTTCAGGGGTTTCAGGTATCCCACCGATTAATGCGACTTATTAATTTTTAATCGCTAATCGATTTTTTAAATATTTAAATTTTTCTCATTTCCTCCCATTCCGATTTATTGCAAGTTTTAAACATCAAATTTTTTGAGATAAAAAATCTGCAATCAATTACATCTTCAGCTCAATGTCTACGCCTGCGGGAAGATCAAGATGAGTCAAGGAATCGATAGTTTTATTAGTAGGTTCAATAATATCTATCAAGCGCTTATGGGTTCGCATTTCGAATTGCTCCCTGGCATTTTTGTCTGTATGAGGACTTGTTAGAACTGTAAGCTTTTCAATTTTGGTTGGTAGGGGAATTGGTCCGGATATTTTGGCACCTGTTCCCAGAGCGGTGTTGATGATGTCACGACAAGTCGCATCGATTACTCGCGCGTCGTAAGCTTTAAGTCTGACTCTAATTCTTCCTTTTGCCATCGTCTTTGTATTAATGTGCTAAAACTATAGGTAAGCAATTTTATCAAAAAAAAGGCCCTATAAGCAAATGCTTAGGGCCGTATGCCGCTTTAGGCAATAATCTTAGAAACCACTCCGGCGCCAACCGTGTGGCCTCCTTCACGGATTGCAAATCTAAGACCTTCCTCTAGGGCTACGGGGACAATAAGCTTAACTTTCATTTTGACGTTGTCACCAGGCATAACCATCTCAGTTCCTTCAGGAAGAGTGGCTTCTCCTGTAACATCTGTTGTTCTGATATAAAATTGTGGCCTGTAGCCTGTAAAAAATGGTGTGTGTCGTCCACCCTCTTCTTTTGCAAGAATATAGACTTCTGCTTCAAACTCTGTGTGCGGTGTTGCGGTTCCGGTTTTGGCAAGAACTTGTCCCCTTTCGACGTCATCTTTTTCGACTCCTCTTAGGAGTAATCCGACATTGTCTCCTGCTTGACCTTGATCCAGTTCTTTTCGAAACATTTCGACGCCGGTTACAACTGTCTTTTTGGTTGGACGAATACCGACAATTTCTATTTCGTCGTTAACTTTAACGACTCCACGTTCAATCCTTCCGGTAACAACTGTGCCTCTACCTTTTATAGAAAAGACATCTTCAACAGGCATAATAAAGGGCTTGTCGAGAACACGAACTGGTGTTGGAATCTTTTCGTCTACTGCATCCATTAAGTCTTCTATGGCTTTTGCTGCATCTGCATCACCTTCAAGGGCTTTTTTGGCGGAACCTCTGATTATTACTGCGTTTTTACCGTCGTACTCGTATTTATCCAAAAGCTCGCGAACTTCAAGTTCGACTAGATCTAAAAGCTCCGCGTCATCAACCATGTCACATTTGTTTAAAAAAACGACAATTGCTGGAACGTTTACCTGACGAGCCAAGAGAACATGCTCTCGGGTTTGAGGCATTGGGCCGTCTGGTGCGGAAACAACCAAAATTGCTCCGTCCATTTGGGCTGCGCCGGTGATCATGTTTTTAATGTAATCTGCGTGTCCAGGAGCGTCGATGTGTGCGTAATGACGTTTTTCTGTTTCGTATTCTACGTGGGTAATGTTGATGGTAATTCCACGGGCTTTTTCTTCCGGAGCGTTGTCGATTTGATCAAAAGCCGTTGCTTTGGCTAAGCCTTTTTTGGCAAGCACGAAAGTAATTGCAGCGGTTAGTGTGGTCTTACCGTGATCGACATGACCAATGGTTCCTATATTGACGTGTGGTTTATTTCGTACGTATTTTCCTTCAGACATTTTAGTAAAAAATCTCGCCAATTTTTGGCGATAAAATAATAATCAGCAGATGAGCTGATATCAGTGTGCATAGTTTATATAAAAATGAGGCAAAATGCAATAAGGGAAAAATTAGTCAAGAAATACTATTTCTATGCCTAATCTTTTTGCCTGATCGTGTTCCCAGCGTGCACCAAAAGAAGATTGCCAGTCTGGTAGAAAATATAGGCTTTTGATCTTTCCGGATTCTAAGAGCGGTAGGTAAAAGCCTTCTAATAGGTCAATAGGTTTAAAATTCGGTTTTAGTTTCAATTTTTGCATTGGAATTTCAAAAGGAATTTGGTCAAAGACGTTTATTCCGCTGCTTTTTAATTCTTTTATCTTTTTATCAAACCTTTCTAAGTTTTTCTCGACACTGCCTAGACCGCCTGTTGAGATAGGGCCGCAAAGTTCGATAACCGGGTCTTCCATGGAATTTAGAATTACAAGGGCAATTTTGGCCATCTCCGGATATGATTCTGCGGAATTTATAGCAATTCTTAATTGTTCAGGGTTTTGTGATAGGTTTTTAATTTGTTCGGACAAATTTTATTTATTGGAATTTTAACAGAAATTAGCTTTCTTATTTCTCACTGGATTTAAAAATTGGGTCTGGATAAAAATCGTCTCGGGTTAAATTGTCCAGCGGTTCACCTAAATCGTGGGTTTTAAATTTAATTTTTTTCACTTTTGCCTTATTAATTTTGACTTTTTTCATATTGACTAATTAATACTAAAACGTTACAATTGTAACATATGCAAAGGGTGATTTTACAAGTTCCAATGAGTAGAGACTTGAAAGAAAAGGCGCAAAGTGCTTCTTCGGATTTGGGCTTTTCTTCCCTTCAGGAGACAATTCGTGTACTTCTTACTAAACTTTCTAAAAGAGAATT
>CAYHKI010000026.1:0-10922 GCA_964357165.1 uncultured Gammaproteobacteria bacterium
AGGGGGTGACATTTCTAAATGGCAGAGGGGTGACATTTTCATCTGGCGTTGACAGGGGTTAATCAACTGTATGCAAAAGGTGCACTGAAAATCAATTTAAATTGGGTTTAGACTTAGCGTAGAGTCTTAGCCTGGGTCGTGTGTACCTGCCAGAAGGAGGTTTTGCAGGTATCGCCAGCGTTGTCTGATTTCTTCTATTCCAGCTTTTTCCGACGCGCTTCTTTGTGTTTCACTATATCCAAGTGATTCCAGAAATGACCTTAATTGATTTACTTCTGTGTTAAGAGAAGGCGTACCACTTCTTTGATTTTCTGGTTGGGTTATTGATTGTTGTGGTGTTTCTTTTTCCATTATCACATTTCACCCTGCAGTTGATTGAAAATCGGTGAGGAAACTTTGGAAGAATTAACTTTTGCATAAGGAGTTTTTTTGAATTCTTTGTCATATTCCTGCATGTCGAACGGGTTATTGTAATCCAGGCATCCGGTACAATGAGTCGTTTCCAATTGATCCAAAGTCATATCCAGAGCCGAAGCAAGACCGTGCATGGATAGATAATGCACGGATGATACGTTGAGCTTCTTTTTTATTTCATCGCTTGTCATAACCTTATAGGTACCATCTTCTTCTTTTTTAACGGCTCCAAGTTCATCGCGTGATCCTATATTTACACCTAAAAAACAGGGGTTTATAAATTTTGGCGCAAGAAAACGGCAATGAATCTCGCGGACACCAATTCTGAGCAAGTGTTCAACTAAAATTTTATAGGTATTGAGGCGTACGGCGGTGTCGTCTACAAGATAAATTGATTTGCCTATGATGGATGGGGAAATAAAAAATTTCTTTTCGATATGTTTCGTCCGCAAATAAGGATCGTCTTCTATGAAGCTTCTTTTGGCATAATCGTATCTTTCTTTGACTAGTCCGCGAAAATAATGGAACTTGATGTTTGGTATTTTAAGTTCTTTTTTTAATGTTTCGGCAAAGGCGAGAGCTCCTGGCCGAGCTGTGTCAGGAACGGCTACAACATAATCTATGTTTTCTAACGTTTGTCTATTGATATCTCCTGATTGTATTCTCATTATTTCTTCTTTGGCCAGCTCGCTACCTAAGGATTCTCTATTTTCACCTATTACCCCATCCCAACTAGAAGTTTCGTGCGAAAAATAGAGTTTTTCGAAAACACAAAAGCTTTGTTTTTGTGGATTAGTATAATCTGAAATGGAAACTCCGTCTTTGTCCGCTACTAGAAGTTGGCCAGCTCCAAGCTTTTTACTATGCCGAATGCTGATTCTGTCTAAGGCGCAAGTTTCGGAGGCAACAAATACGTGACCATTATCCTGCGTCCAAACAAGGGGTCTAATGCCCCACGGGTCGCGAAGGGCTAAGAGTTTGTCATCGTTTGTGACCATTACTAACGAATATGCTCCTTTTACATCAGACAGTGCGGAGGCGATCTTTTGTTTCCAGGTGGCGCCTGGTGCGGTGACGATAAGCCAGGCTAGGATTTCAGAATCAGAATCCGAATCTGTTTTAATTCCGTATTTATTAAGTTTTCGTCTGTGGCGCCTAAGGTCGACGATGCTTCCATTGTGTCCAAGTGCTAGCTCCCAGCCACCATAAGCTGCGTAAAAGGGCTGGGCATCACAATTTTGTCTGGAAGATCCTTCTGTGGGATAACGCAGATGGGCAATAGCTATTTCACCGCGCAATGCTCTATCCTCTACAACGTTGATTGAGTTGAAAATCTCATTGAAGGGTTTGGCTTTTTTATATATTTTAAGAAGTTTTCCTTTCGCTTTTACGGCAACTCCTCCGCCATTTTGACCCCTATGCTGGAGTGCTTTGCCCATTTCTATAACTATGTTTGTGGAATTTACTCCTTTTTGTACAACTGCTCCTGCAAGGCCACAATGATCGTGGGGTTTATCGACTGAATCGAAGTTAAATTTTGGAGACATTAAAATTTATACTAATGATCTGTCTTATGGTAAATATTGTCAATAGACCTATAGTTGACAAATCCATGACAATATGATATATTTTGCTGATGAATCTTGAGCAAGAAGGAAAAACCAATCCAATTAAATCATTTGCCGCTAGCGGTTTACGGAGGGGCAAAGATGTCGCAAAAAATACATGGAAAAGAACCAAAACTCCTCTTATTATTGCTGGAGTAGGAGCAACAGCAGCATTAGCCTCAGAAAGATTTTTAGTGGCTGAAGTTCGTGGAGATGTTCAGGAAAAAGTTACAGGTACTCTTGTTGACGCTAAACTGCTTGAACCTGTAAAAATTACTTTGCCTGATGGAACAGTAGTTGAACAAGACCCAGCGGTAAAGGGTTTTATAAAGGTATGTGTAAGTAATAAGCATGTCGATACTCAAAAAGGCCAACAGGTCAATAATGACCAATGCAGCATAAAAGAAGGTTATTTAAAACCGGAAACTGCTAACAGAGCTTCTTTTGGCGAACTTATTTCTGAAGAATCTGATATTTTTTTTGGTGCTAGACACACCACAATAACTTCTGGAAACTAAAGCACTTTTTTTATTTCTTTTTCTATTTCTGGGATTTTAATTCGTTTCTGTTTTGCGCTATCGCGATCCCGTATTGTCACCGTATCATCTTCTAATGTTTGAAAATCGACGGTAATACAATATGGGGTTCCGATTTCGTCCTGGGCAAAATAACGTTTTCCGATATTTCCGCGGTCATCCCAATCCACCTGTAAATTTTGTTTTAAATCATTAAAGATACTTTTTGCCTTTTTAACTAAGTCCGGTTTATTGGCAAGAAGAGGGAAAACCGCAGCTTTATTTGGCGCCAATTTGGGGTGAAGCTTTAAAATTATCCTATCCTCTTCTTCACAATATGCGTCCAAAAGAAAAAATAGTGCTGCCCGATCTACGCCTCCGGATGTTTCAATAATATATGGCAGATATTTTTCATTCGACTCTTGATCAAAATATTTCATATCTACCCCTGAATATTCCTGATGTCGCCGCAAATCCCAATCACCTCGATGATGTATTCCTTCGAATTCTTTCCAACCAAAGGGCGAATTATATTCTATGTCCCAGGCGTCCTTCGCATAATGGGCTTTTTCATCATCCTCGTGTTGGCGAAGTCTTAAATTTTCTTTTTTCATTCCAAGAGATAGGTACCATTTCATACGCTCTTGTTTCCAGTATTCGTACCATTTTTTTGACTCTTCCTTTTCTGGCTTGATGTAATATTGAAGTTCCATTTGTTCAAATTCACGAGAGCGAAAAGTAAAATAGCCCGGATTGATTTCGTTTCTAAAAGCCTTGCCAATTTGTGCCACACCAAAGGGTATTTTAAGGCGGGTTGAAGAGAGTATGTTTTTGAAATTCACATGAACTCCTTGTGTTATTTCACCCCGAAGATATACTTTTGTTTTGTCGTCTTCGACTATGCCAAGCTTTGCCTCAACGAGTAAATTAAATTTGCGAGGCTGTGTCCATTCAACTTTTTTTCCCTTGTGATTTTTTTCATGACTGGTGATTTCCTCTTCCTGATCTGATCTTAATCTTGAGTGACAAATTTTGCACTCGACAAGAGGATCTGTAAAGGCCTGCACATGGCCAGATGCTTCCCAAACTTTTGGATTCATTAAAATAGCTGCGTCAAGGCCCACAACATCATCTCTGTGTCTTGTCATAGAATGCCAATATTCTTTTTTAATATTTTGTTTTAGCTGAGCCCCCAATGGACCATAATCCCAAGTACCGGCAAGACCGCCGTAAATTTCTGAGCCTAGGAAGATAAAACCCCGCCTTTTTGCCAATGAGACAATTTTATCCATTAATACTGTTTGGTTTTTATCTGTCATATATTTATTAAAAAGGCGAGGCTCGTATTATTTATTAAAACGGCTCTGCGTTTTGCGAGAGAAACTAGTTTTTCAAGGCTAATCATTTTGAAGAAACCACCACAAATGTGGCGAAAGAATCAACTGAGGCATTGACGATTTTTGTGGACACGTCGAAATTACTATCAATCTTATTCCAACTTGAATCTACTCTATTATATTTATAGAGGTCAGGTGTTTGGCCTCCTGTAATTTTGTAGTTGAGGGTTGCTGGTTTTGGATATTTAACGTCAAGTGAAAACACCCCATAGACGGGCAAGTTTACGCTGTTGAGGTCAAAGTTATAACCAGGTGGAACTCCAACGGTGTCTGATACTATGATCCAGTAATCTTTGCCAAGAGACGGTAATTTTAGGCTAAAATTGCCTGACCTATCTTTAAGTTCGCTCGCCTTTGTGCCGACATTGTAAAGATCCCAGTTGGTTTCGGATAAGTATTCAACGCCATTTTTAATTAAGTGCAGTGTCAATTTTCCTTCAGAAATACCTTTATCTGCGCTAAAAACTCCCTTAGACCCTGTTCCTAATGGGGCAGACTTGATATTTTTTTCGTCTTTTGTATTTATTTCCGAACCAGTGGCACCCCTCTGTATCTTTTCACCTGGGATTTGGGGATTATCGGCAAGGTAGGTAATTTCATACTCGATTGTATCGAAATAATTCATATTTTGGATTGAAACTTGTATTGTCGAGCCGGAAGTGTCCGGAGAGAGAGCGACAAATGGTCTTTTTGCAATTTCAATATCGCTAATTGGCTTTTGTTCGACTTGCTCATCTTCGGTTTTAGTGATTTTAGGTTTGTTTTGATGAATAAAAAGAAAATAAACGACCGCAATAATTATGGCTAGGGCGATTGCGGCAATAATATAAATATTTTTTTTAGAATTGTCCATTTAAAAATCTGGTTGTTTTTAATTTTCTTTCTGTAACACTTTCAATCATGCTATCAAGAAACGTCAAAAGTTTCAAATAACTTTGACTAGATAAATTAGTTTCTGTGCTGATCTTGTTAAAATCTTCCATTTCTAAAATATTTAAAAGGTCTTTAGCTTTGGAGCTTTTTAGGTTTGTGGCAGAAAAGAAACCGAGGATTTTAAGAAGTTTAATTTTAAAAACGCTGGAGATTAAATTAAAATTATCATTGCTTTCTACTAAACGTAAAAAATTGACAAGAAGATTAAAAACCTGCGAATTTTTCTGATTTTGAACAGTAAGGTAATCAACAAGTTCTAAAAGGTGATAAATTTTGACCGCTTTTTCCTGGGAAAAGTTTTCAATTCCGTAGGCTTTTTGAACCTCGACCTCTGTTATGATATCTATATTTTTACCTTTGGCTAAAAAGATTTTGCACCAAGATCCTGGTTCTAAGTGCCCGGACTTTCTGGAAGTTGGACGTCTAACGCCTTTTGCCAGAGCAGTAAGCTTGCCAAAATCCTTTGTGTAGATTGTTAATAACCTATCTGCTTCACCAAAATTTCTTCGGGCTAAAACGACACATTGGGTAGAGAGATACATGTTAAAGTTTGACTTCGAACTGCTTATCGACTGTAAACGGAAAAGCTTTTTGTTTTTTGCCAAAGACGTCGATTTCGTAGGTTTGCTTGGCAACACCCGGTTGTTTTTGAATAAGGAGTTTATATGTTTTATCAAGCTTAAGTGGAACAGAATATTCAATTTCTATTTTGCCGGTACCTTGAGGGCGCAATGTAAAAAAGCCCTCAAAAACAGTTTTGGTTAAGTCTTCACTTGCAGTTATTGGTACCTCTGTACCTGAAGCTTTTATTAGTGACGAACCTTTAGGAACATATATCCTAATCCAACTTTTATAAATTCCTGCAAGACATAGGCCACCTTTTCGCTCAAGACTGCAATTGTCACCTGCCCTGGGATATTTATAATCGATTGTTAATTTTTCATTAATTTTTCCGTCTTTACCTTTTGTTACTACCTGTTTAACCCTGCTTTCTATGTACATATTTGATTTGGCTCCGCCAAAATTAGCCTCATTAATATGGATATAATCACCATCGTAATCATATATACGACCTGCAAAATTGATTTTTTCAACTGCTGCTTGAGATTTTTGATCTTTTAGGTAAAGGAGTATATCTTTTTGCTGTAGGGAAGAAATTACTGTACCAAATACGTTAGGCCATGCCGACTTTGGAGCCGCAAAGGTTTTTGCCATCATTTGCTGCATCAAAACGCCGATTATGCCTTTTCTGTCACCTTTTTCAAATGCAACCGGTTCGTCTGCATATTTTTCCAGTTCATAGATTATTTGCGGACAACCGCATGCACTCACCTCGTCCGTGGTAAATTTTGTCCCTAATGCTTCAATCGGACCCAAAGCTTTCATCATATTTAGAACAAATTGGGTGTTTAAAGTAATTATGCCATCAATATCTTTTTTGCCAGAAGTAAAATTATAAAGCTGTTCAAACTGCTGCATTGAGGCTAAATAATCTGGTGACAAATTGGAGTCGCGCAGATTTAAGTATGTTTCGCTTGGCAAATATTTTTTTATGGGGGCGGGGGCGGGAAGTTTTTTTGTGAGTGATGCGTCCAAACGATAAATATCTTCGGATCCTTCGGACTGAATATTGCCTTTATTCACCCGAAAAATTGCATATGCTGTTATAAATCCGCCAGTAGGCCTGAGTTCTTTGTCGTTTTGCAGGAGGACTAAATATTTTCTTTCCTTATTTTGTCCCATAATATCCGGTAGGACTTCTATTAAGGGTTTTGCGTCAACAATAAAACTTTCTATTTGGTCGATTGAATCTTTGGCCAGTTTAATTTTTTCACCAGGTTTACCGGGAAGAAAATTTGGATAACGCCACGTCTGGATTTGATCTATTTGCACTCTTGCTGATTTTAGATCAAAACCTACCTTGTCTAGCTGCGGAGTTACTTTAGAAAGAGTCTCTATGGCTCCAGAGAGCCTTTCCTGTGCAGTACCACCCAAAAAAGCTCCTTTACCCTTGAGCCCAAGCACATCAGCGTATGGGGTAATTGCCTCCGTTAATGTTTGAGCAGCGTTTACGCCGGATATAGCAGCACTTATACCCCGCTGGGCATCTGCTATATACCAACCGGCGAGTGGAATAATTCTAAGAGGAGTTAAAACTATTAAAGATTTTTGAGAGTTCTCTAGTTGTTTTTTGGTGTTTTGTAGATTTGTTTTTGCTGATTCCAGATCTTGCTGTTTTACCGCTTGAGCAGCTTTTTTGGCAAATGTTATACCGGCTTTAGCAGACAAACCTGCCGAAATAGCAAAAAAACCAAAAAATATAATAACTAAAACTACTATAAAAAGTATCTTACGTTTCATAATTTTTTATACTGCACCTATACCTATAATCATAGATATGGGCGTTTTGGCGATAATCCAGATATCATAAAGTATTGATCTCCTTTGAACATACTGCGCATCCATGCCAACTCTGTGATCAAAGTTAATAAATGATCTACCAGAGACCTGCCAGGGACCAGATGCCCCAGGTCTAGCCATTAGTATAATTTTAACGTGTTTTTTGGTTTCTGGATAGACTTTCTGCTGATGTGTTAGTTCATCAGCCTGGTAAGCACGTGGACCAACGAGAGACATGTCTCCTTTTAAAACATTTATCAGTTGCGGGAGTTCGTCTATAGAATACCTGCGAATTATTTTCCCGATTTCTGTAATTCTTGGATCATTTTGTAATTTAAAACTGTTAAGTTGATATTCCTTTTTTAATTTTGGATGTATTTCTAAATATTTTAAAGCGTGAACCCATCTACCATTAATTTGGTACATAAACATACTCCTGAATTTGAGCATTTTAAATTGCTTTCCACCTTTTCCGACTCTTTGCGGGGTATAAAAAATAGGCCCTTTTGATGTTAGTTTAAGTAGAATGACAAAAATAATAATTATGGGTGAGATGATTATAAGAGCTATAGCGCTGCCAATAATATCAATTAGGCGTTTTGTAAAATCGTAAAACATTCAATGAAATTTAAAGAAAATTTTCCTTGTTTTTTGCTTTGAGTTGTTCAATTATTTTTTTAACATCCTGAGTCCTGTCTTTTGGGACCACTAGTAAAGCATCTTCGGTATCTACAATAATTAAACCTTCGACACCTATTGCAGCAATGATCTTTTCCTTATGCGAGCTATAAACCAGACAATCTTTAAGATCAAGGTGGACAATATCACCTTGTAAAATATTATCCTGGGGTTTTATTGACATTTCATCTTTTAACTCGTTCCAAGTACCCACATCCCGCCACCCAAGATCTGCAGAAATTACAACCTGATCCTCTGACTGAAGATGTGAGTTGACTGCAAAATCAATTGATGTTTTGGGTATTTTTTCGTATTCAACCTTCAGCACTTTTTCCTGGTTTGGTGTCCCCCAAGCTTTTTGAATTTTCAAAATAGGTGCATAGCCTTCTTTAAAATGCTTTTCATACATCGAAAGCATTTTTTTTGCAGACCAGAGTGTATAACCAATGTGCCATAAATATTCCCAGCTTTCAACAAATATTTTGGCATCTTCAAAGGCAGGCTTTTCTATTTGAGAAACAAATTCAAAGACGCCCAATCCGTTGGTTCGTTGCAACATTTTTCCTACTTTCAGATACCCTAGGGCAACACTTGGGAATGTGGGCCGCACACCAATTTCCACAAATTTGCCGCTTGCCGTAGCCGTTTCATTTGCAAGTACAATACAATTTATAAACTGATCTGTATTTCTAACTACATGATCACTCCAAAGGGCAAGAACGTTAGGGTTGCCAAATTTTTTAGACAAAACTGCGGCAGCTAGCCCAACTGCTGCTGCCGTGTCGCGCATTTGGGGTTCTATTATGATGTTTTCCAATGGGATTTCCGGAGCCAATTTTACAATCCACTGCACGTTATCGCGGGTTGTGACCGGAAAAATGTCGCGGAAAGGGAATTTTTTAGTCAGCCTTTTGATCATCATTTCAAAGGTCGACTCGTTTTTAATAAGAGGTTGAAACTGTTTAGGTAAGGCTTTTCTGCTCATTGGCCACATTCGTGAACCCGAACCTCCGCAAAACAAAGCTATTTTTAATTCAATGGGTTTTTGCGGCATAGTCGTCAATCGATTTTTTAAAACTATTTACAAATACTGCCTTTGAAAACCTTAGAGCATTCTCTCGGCAAGCACTAATATCCCATTTTAACTTAGATTGCATAGAAATTGCATCTTTTACGGCTTCTGGGCTTTGGTTTTTGAAAAAGATGCCTGTTTTGCCATCTATGACAATTTCCAGCGCTCCTCCAGCTTTGTAGGCAATGATCGGTATTCCACAAGATTGTGCCTCGACCATGGCTATACCAAAATCTTCTTCTTGGGTAACAATGAGGGCTGTGGCGTTTTGGTAAAGGGCTCTGAGTTCTTCTTTTGCAACGTTGCCAAGAAACTCAATTTTGTTCTGACCTATTTTGTCATTCTGAACTTGATTCAGAATCTGATTTAATCTTTGCTCATCCGGACCAGTTCCTACAATTTTGAGATTGACCCCTAGCTGACATGCAGCTTGTATGGCAATATCAATTTTTTTCCACTTAACAAGCCGCGTGACAACTATATAATAACTATCACTCTTTGGCTCTTTGCTTGCCCTGAGTTCTTTCGAAGGGTCTCTCTGTCTCTTTGTTCCTATACTAAAAAATTCTGTATCCGCAAAAGGGTGGATCATAACTGACTGGCGGTTGTATTGATTATGAACTGATTTTTGGACGTTTTTGGAGTTGGCGATGTATAGATCAACTCTATTTGATGCAACTTTGTCCCAACGCTTGAGCCAGTTGAAGTAAGGCTTAAGTATTAATCTTAATAATGGTGATAGATATTGATCTGCCTGATTTTGATTGTAAAGAAACCTGGGGACGCTATTGATATATGAGACGTGGATTGCAGACGGTTTAGTGATTATTGATTTGGCAAAACGAGTAGTTGATGAAATGACCAAATCGAACTGTGAAAAATCAAAACTTTCAAAGGCAAAAGGGTAAAGGGGTAAAAGAAGTTTATATAAATTCGCTGCAAAGGGTATTTTTTGCATAAAAGATGTATTGATTCGATCTTTGTTGATTGATTTGGGAATCTTGCCCCAATTGACTAAAGAAGTGTAAATTGTCGCGTCGGGATAAATCTTGGCGATTTCCTCAAATAACCTCTCTGCCCCGCCGCGTTGACAAAAATCGTCATGTACTAGCGCAATCTTCATGTTGAAATTATATCAGTACATTTGATTTAATCCCTATTACAAACAAAACCTGTGTTCAGACTGCTAGATTTGTTATCGTTTTGATATAATTCTTCTAAATTTTCAAAATGCGAATTAACACACCTGATGGTTTCAAACTGGATACCATTTTTTTGAGGGGTAAAAATTCACAAAAAGGCATTCTTTTTGCTCACGGCATGACGGTTGCAAAGGAAGATGAAGGGATTTTTATTCGAGCACAGCAAAAACTAAACTCGCTTGGTTTTTCAACACTAATGTTTGACTTTAGAACGCATGGTAAAAGTTCGGGCGACTCAACTGATGATTTCACCATATCCGGGGAATTAATAGATTTGGAAACTGCTGTTCAGTTCATGAAGAAGCAGGGTATTAAATGGCTTGGCTTGGCCGGAGCTAGTTTTGGAGGCAGTATTTCTGCCTTATATGCAGGTCAAAATCCAAGTATGATACAGAAATTGTTTCTTGCGAACCCAGTATTGGATTACAATACCGCTTTTTTGCATCCAACTAATGTTTGGGCGCTAAAAACTTTTGACAATTTTTCGGGTAAATTGAAACACTTCGGTTTTATTGAAGTTGCTTCAAGGAAATTTAAAGTGGGGAAACGGTTATTTGACGAGATGCCTAAATATTTCCCTTATAAGGAATTGAGTAATTATAAAAAACCGCTAATAATTGTGCAAGGGGATAATGATGAAAAAGTCAATATCCCGAGTTCTAGAAACGATCGCAATCCCCTAGAAGGAATTTGATTAAGGTACG
>CAYHKI010000027.1:0-5622 GCA_964357165.1 uncultured Gammaproteobacteria bacterium
ATTTTCCTGAGCCGGAAACACCTGTTATACAGATAAATTTTTTTAGAGGAAAAGTGACATCGATATTTTTTAAATTATGTTCGCGTGCCCCGTATATAGTTAAATCACTCACGATAGAGCCTTCTTCCGGCTCTGAAGTTAGATTGCCATATTGAGTAGGCATAACTATTTTTATTTTTTTCTTACCGGAAAGATATTTACCTGTTAGTGAATGAGGGTTATTCATAACCTGTTGTGGTGTGCCCTGGGCAACAATTTTACCGCCATGCTCCCCTGCTCCTGGGCCAAAATCCAATAGTTCGCCCGCGGCAAGCATCATTTCGGAATCGTGCTCTACAACTATGACCGTATTTTGAAGATTTTTAAGTTTGATTAGGGTGTTTATTAATCTTCCGTTGTCACGCGCATGGAGACCTATTGATGGCTCGTCCAGTACATATAGAACTCCGGAAAGTCCGGAACCGATTTGAGAAGCTAATCTAATTCTTTGTGCTTCACCGCCAGCTAAAGTTGTGGCACTTCTTGAGACTGTTAAGTATTCTAAGCCAACGTCAAGCAGAAACTGAACACGTGCAGTCAATTCTTTTAAGATTGGTTTGGCAATTATCTTTTCCCGATCCGACAGTTTATTTACGCCTTCTTGATTTATCGAAGCCAGCCATTTGCATAATTTTTCGATACTGAGTTCGGAAATGTCAGAAATAGCACTACCCTCTATGGTAACTGACATTGTCTCCGGCTTAAGACGTGACCCAAGACAAGTATCACAAATATCAACAAGCATAAATTTTTCGACTTCACGTCTTACAAAGTCTGATTCTGTGGAATTAAACTTTTTTTCGATAGACGGAATTACTCCTTCAAATTTGGTATCCCAAGTAACAATTTTGCCAAAACGGTTTGGGCCTTTTATTTTGTAAACATTTTCTCCGCCGTACAAAATCAGCTGCCGTTGATCTTGAGAAAGCTTTTCGAAATCGGCGTTTAGATCGATATTTTCCTCACGGCAGACAGTTTCTAAAACTCGCCAGGACCAGGAATCTGTTCCAAGAATTCTGGCCCAAGGCAAAATCGCACCTTCGGCAATTGATAAATTTTCGTTGATAACTATTGTCGGGTCGACTTTTCTAAGTGTTCCAAGCCCTGTACATTTCGGGCAGGCACCGTGAGGGGAATTGAAAGAAAAAGTACGGGGCTCGATCTCAGGAAGCGAAATATTGTCAACAGGACATGTAAATTTTTCGCTGTATAAGTGATCTTTTAATTCTTTTGGATAAGCTGGAATATCAAATGCTTTGTCCAGTATTTCGGCAATAATAACCGAACCCTCCGAAAGTTTTAAGGCATGTTCTGTAGATTGCGAAAGTCGTGATTTTTCGGCAGGGATTACCAAGCGATCAATTACTACGTCTATGGTGTGCTTGTTGGTTTTGATCAAAACAAAATCTTCGTCCAGGTCTTTAATTTGGCCGTCTATCCTGGCCTGACGGTAGCCTTTTTTAATAAGGTCGGCAAACAAATCCCGAAATTCGCCTTTTCTGTCCCTGACGACAGGCGAAAGTAAAAGAATCCTAAATCCTTTACCCTTAGCCCTAGACCCTAGCTTCTGTATTTCGTCGACTATTTGCTGGTGGGATTGATGGGAAATTTCCCGACCGCACAGCGGACAATGCGGATGGCCGATTCTGGCAAATAAAAGGCGCATGTAGTCGTAAATTTCGGTGACGGTACCGACTGTTGATCTGGGGTTGTGGGAGGTAGATTTCTGATCGATAGAAATTGCCGGTGAAAGACCTTCGATGGAATCGACATCCGGCTTGTCCATAACCCCCAAAAACTGGCGGGCATAAGAGGCCAGGGATTCTACATAGCGGCGTTGGCCTTCGGCGTAAATAGTGTCAAATGCCAGAGATGATTTGCCACTGCCTGATAGACCTGTAAAGACAATTAGTTTGTTTTTTGGAATTTCGACGCTTATATTTTTTAAATTATGTTCCCTGGCGCCTTTGATTATGAGTTTATCCATTTTTGTTGCACTCGTCATCCTGAATTTATTTCAGGATCAAGATTCTGAATCCCTTCGAATACTCGGGGCAAGCAAGTTCAGAATGACATTTGAGGAACTATAAATTTTATCACCTTTGGCAAGACCGGGGCAAGCGATAAGGGCTTGATTTGTATAAAGAAAGTTTGATGTGAGAGCTAAACCGTTGTATAAATAAGTTAGATGATTTTTACTGCCTTTAAAAACTTTTTAAAAAATAAAAATATTACCAGAGGATTTACCTTAATTGAACTTCTGGTTGTAATATCAATTATCGCGATACTCTCAGCAGTTGCTACGGTTTCGTATACAAATGTACAAAAGAAAAGCCGAGACGGTAAAAGAAAGTCAGATTTGGCAGCTATCCAGCAGGCTTTGGAGGTATTCTATGCAGATAATGGCGCTTATCCCGATGAAGACGATACAGCTAATAAGATTACTTGTACGATAAGTGGCACTCCTGGGACAGCTATAAATTGGGGCAGTGCTTTTTCTTGCCCTACAAGTAGCCCAACCAAAACTTATATGCAGCAACTTCCAAGTGATCCAATTGCATTAGATTATATTTATGAAGTTTATAGCGAACTTGCTAGTGGAGACTGGTGCGCCACCACTAATGGCAAATGTCAAAAATATACCCTATGGGTAAGACTAGAAAATTCTAATGATCCAGATATAGCAACTTCAACTAATGATAGTATTTGCACGGTTTCTAGGACTCTCCCATCAGAACCAGCTTGGCATTCTGTCTTAGCAAGTCAACGTAACTATTGTGTCCATAGTCCAAGATAAATCTCCTTTTTGATAGGGTTTTAGAACTATTACCTGATCGCGGAAATAAGCGTCGTTAATTTCCTTGGTTTTTCTAACTGGTTATTCTAAATGATTAACCCTAGTTTCTAGTAAATCGAGGCGATTATCAATTCGGTCATGTTGAGAGTAATGTGCTTGCTGTTCTTGACGGATGTCTTTGACTTCTGTTAAGACAGAGTCGAGTTTATCCATAACTTTATTGAAATGCCCCTTTGTTGCCATTTCTTCACGAATTTTGCCAAGTTCACTATGAAGCTCATCTTTCGTTGCAAACACTTCGACTAATTTATTAATATCGGTTTTCGTTAACACAAGGAACAATATACGTTTATTAAATTTTTATTTCAAGACGAGGATTTAAGAATTATAATCTGGTCGCGGAAGTAGGCGGCCTTTTCGAAATCCAGGTTTCTGGCGGCATCTTTCATTTCCCTATTTAAAAGCTTAATCATTCTGGTTTTGTCCTCGGACAAAATTGAACCTTCTTTGGCGCGCTCCATTGCTTTGGCAATCACAATGTCTTTGTAGGCTTGGTTTTTTTCTACTTCCTTTTCTCTATCTACTAATTTATCCCTGATGGGTTTGGTGATTGATATTGGGGTAATGTGATGCTTTGTATTGTAGTCCCGTTGAATTTTCCTTCTTCTTTCAACTTCCTTTATAGCCCTGTCCATAGAACCGGTAATATTGTCGGCGTACAAAATTACCGAGCCTTCGACGTGGCGGGCGGCCCGACCCATGGTTTGCACAAGCGCGGTTTCGGATCTTAAAAAACCTTCTTTATCGGCATCCAGTATTGCCACAAGCGTGACTTCCGGTAGATCCAAACCTTCCCGAAGTAAGTTGATGCCGACCAAAACATCGTAATTGCCAAGCCGTAAATCATCCAAAATGTCTCCCCTATCCAATGTCTCTACTTCGCTGTGCAAATACTGCACCTTAACGCCTTTTTCTTCCAAGTATTTTGTAAGTTCTTCGGACATGCGTTTGGTTAGGGTTGTCACTAAAACCCTTTGGTGCTTTTTTACCCTTATTTCTATTTCTGCCAGCAAATCATCGATTTGGCCTTTTGACGGACGAACAGAAATTTCCGGGTCAATAAGTCCGGTGGGCCTGATTAATTGTTCGACAACCTGGTCGGACAGGTTAATTTCGTACTGGGCCGGAGTTGCGGAGGTATAGATGACCTGGTTGATCCGTCTTGAGAATTCTTCAAACTTTAACGGACGGTTATCAAAGGCCGAAGGCAGACGGAAGCCAAAATCGACAAGCATTTGCTTTCTGGCACGGTCGCCATTGTACATACCATTTATTTGGGGGACTGTCATATGCGATTCGTCTATAACCATCAAATAATCTTTAGGGAAGTGCTCGAGAAGTGAATAAGGCGGGTCACCGGCTTTTCTGCCGTCAAAATGGCGGGAATAATTTTCAATTCCCTTGCAGTAACCAAAGTTTTTAATCATTTCCAGATCATAATTCGTGCGTTGCTCCAGGCGATGAGCTTCTAAATCTTTTTTTTGACCCCTAAGTTCCTTTGACCTGTCTTTGAGCTCAGCTTTTATTGATTCCATGGCTTTTTGCGCACCATCGGCAACTACTACATAATGTTTTGCGGGATAAATTGCAGTTATGTCGAGCTTTTTGACAACATTACCGGTAACTGGATGAATAATGTCGATAGCATTTAATTTGTCACCAAAAAATGTTAGTCTGAGCCCGTTATTTTCGTAAGCCGGCAGGATTTCGATATTTTCTCCGCGAACCCTATACGTTCCGCGGGCAAAATCGGTTTCGTTTCGTCTATATTGAAGCCGCGAGAATGCTTCCAGAATATCCATTCGTTTGTAAGAATCACCAACTTTGAGATCGTAGCGTGACTCTTTATACCCTACGGGTGAACCTAAATTATAAATTGCAGAGACGGAGGCAATAACGATAACGTCATCTCTTATTGATAGTGCAGTAGTTGCTGCCAGACGAAGCCTGTCAATTTCTTCATTAATTTCTGTTTCCTTTTCTATGAAAGTATCGGTTGCTGGCATATAGGCCTCCGGTTGGTAATAATCATAGTAAGAGACAAAATAGCAGACTGCATTGTTTGGGAAAGATTCGCGAAATTCCTGATAAAGTTGGGCTGCTAAGGTTTTGTTGTGGCTGATAATAAGTGTTGATTTTTGAACTTGATTTATGACGTTGGCAATCGTGAATGTTTTGCCCGAACCAGTCACGCCCAGCAGTGTTTGGTTTTTGTAGCCTTTTTTAAGGCCATTTACAAGTTTTTCGATGGCTGCTGGCTGATCACCAGTTGGCTTGTATGTTGATTTGAGTTTGAATTTCATGACTTTGTATTATAACTCAATTGTTGACTTTATACCTCTTGACAACTTCGGGTTTTGTTCGTATTATAGTTGCATGACTCTAGTTTTATATAAACGCCAAAAGCAAATTTTAGAATTTCTTAATAATTATATCGACCAGTACGGCAATGCGCCGACTTTAGGAGAGATTGCAAAACATATGGGTGTTAAATCTCTGGCGACTGTTCACGAGCATTTGCAGGCGCTTGAGAAAAAAGGGCTAATTAAAAAGTCTGGTGGGTTGACCCGTAGTATTGAGCTCATAGATAAAAAACTTGGCGAAATTGTGCGTGGAATCGAATTACCACTTGCAGGATTTATTGCCGCTGGAGCGCCGATAGAACCTTATACGGATCCAACTGCTACTTTTGCAGTTGCCCAAAATATGATTTCTGCCAATAAAAA
>CAYHKI010000027.1:5722-10566 GCA_964357165.1 uncultured Gammaproteobacteria bacterium
GCGGAGAGTGCCATAACCACGGTAATTAACCATCCCATAATATTAGAAATTGGACTATTAGTGTGCTTACCCATAATATTTTTATTGTTAGAAATTAAAAGTATTAAGACCATTAGTGGCGGAGCAATCAAGCCGTTCAAAACCGCGGTGTAATAAAGTAATTTAAAAGGTTGAATGCCCATAAAATTAACCATTAAGCCTATTAAGGTTGCAATGGTTATTACGCCATAAAAACCATGGGCTTGTTTTAGTTTTCTATAAAGCCCAGCTCGCCAACCCAAACTTTCTGCGATTGCATAAGAAGCAGAACCGGAAAGGACAGGTACTGCCAATAACCCCGTACCAATTACACCTGCCGCAAAAAGTAAAAAAGTAAATTCTCCGGCAATCGGCCTTAGGGCTTGGGCCGCATCGGCTGCGGTATTGATATTTGTAATTCCCCCAACAGATAAGGTAGAAGCAGCGGTAACAATGATAAAAAACATAACTAAATTTGAAAAAAACATTCCGATTATCGTATCTATTCTCATCGCCCTAATATCGATTTTGGTGATTTTGGGCACACCTTTACCCATACCTCTAATTTTATGAAATTCAACCTCTTCTTCGACTTCTTCGTCTGCCTGCCAAAAGAAAAGATATGGAGATATAGTAGTACCTAAGATTGCCACAATATTGAGGAAATATTCTTTGCTTGGCGTAAAGTTTGGAATAAAAGTGGCGAAAGCTACTCTTGTCCAATCCTGTTTAACAATAAAAACCACAATAATATAGGCAAACAGAGAAAATGTAAGGTATTTTAAATAGCGTGCATATATTTTATAGGATACAAAAACTTCCAATATTAAACTTAAGGCTGTGATTGCCAGTAGCCAAACTATAAAGGGAACTTGTGGAAGTAAAAGCTGGCCAGATGACGCCATTGCGCCCAAATCGGCACCAATATTAACCGTATTTGCAAGAAGTAGGAGAGTAACTGCGAAATAGAGAATTTGTTTGGAATAGTGCTTGCTGATGACCCCAGAGAGGCCTCTACCAGTAACCATACCGATCCTACCGCACATTTCTTGAATCGTGGCCATAAATGGGAATGAAAAAGGTGCAGTCCAAAGCTGGCTATATCCAAACTGTGCACCAGTTTGTGAATAAGTTGCTATCCCCGAAGGGTCGTCATCTGATGCCCCTGTAATAAACCCAGGCCCAAGTTTTGAAATAAATTTTTTAAGTTTTTTAAACACTTAAGTTTTTCGGAGTTTTTTATAAAAATAAACCATTATTATGATTATAATGATAACTATTATGAATATGTCAAATTTTTGGAGAGTAAGTCGAACGTATTGCCAATTAGAAGCAAGGATTACTCCGGCGTAGCTGAGAGTAAAAACCCAAATAAATGAACCGATGGCGGTTGCGATAATGAATGAAGTGTAGGGAATTTTGGATGCACCTGCAGGCAGGGAGATAATTGCCCTAACACCCGGCAGAAACCGGGAAATAGTAATTATCCATATACCGTGTTTTTGAAAAAGGATTTCGGCTTTTGTAAATTCATCTGCCGTAATAAAAAGAAATTTTCCGTATTTTTTTATAAATTTTTCTAAAACAATATTTTTAAAATGACGACCAATGTAAAACCCAATTGAAGCTCCAGTAAGATTACCTAGAGTTCCAATGATAACGATTAGTGCAAAGTTAAACTTTCCAATGGTAGTTAAGAAACCGGAAAAAGTCATGGTGATTTCTGAAGGAAATGGAATAAATAGTGATTCTATGGCCATAAGAAAAAAGACTCCGAAGTAGCCTAAAGTTGATATAAAGTTAATTGCAAAGTTTACTAGTATTTCCGACATTTGTTTGACCCTTTAACCAGTGCGCGGTAAACTCATCGTATGTACGGCACATTATTTATTGTATCCACACCGATTGGAAATATAAAGGACATAACATTAAGGGCAATTGAAACACTTAAAGATGTTGATTATATCTTGTGTGAGGACACGCGAGTTACCGGCCATCTTTTGAATGAATATGAGATTTCCAAAAAGATGACAGTTTTAAACGATTTTAACGAAGAGCGATCGATAGATACTGTGGTGGGGGATTTGGAAAAGGGTACGAATATTGCATTGGTAAGTGATGCCGGTACACCTCTTGTATCTGATCCAGGGTTTAAGTTGGTGAGAGAAGCTGTTTCTAAAAACATAAAGGTTGAGGTAATACCGGGAGCAAGTGGAGTAATTGCCGCGCTTGCAGTTTCAGGACTTCCAACTGATAAATTTTTGTTTTTAGGGTTTTTGCCTAAAAAGGATGGAAGGCGGGAAAAGTTGCTTGTTGACACAAAAGAAGCGGTTGCTAAGGTTAAGTCAACAGTTATTATTTACGAATCCCCTTTTAGGGTTTTAAAAACGCTTGAGCAAATTAAAAATGTTTTTGGAGATATTGAGGTTGTTGTTTGCCGCGAACTTACTAAATTGCACGAAGAAACTGTTCGAGGAAAAATCTCAGAGATTTTTCCTACAATAAAGCCAAAGGGCGAGTTTGTGATAGTTTTGTAGCTGGAGGTTCTATCATAAGTTTTCTTAATCTGGCTATGCCTTTATGCTGAAGTGCTTTAATGTTACCCGAGCTTTTTTCAAGTAATTCTGCTGTTTGCGATATAGTTAAACCCTTAACAAAGCGCGAATGAACCACGTTGCGTTGATTTTCCGGTAAACTTTCAATATGTGCAAGTGCCGACAAATATAACACTGTGCTAGTGACACGATTTTCTAGACCTTCCAAGTGCTTATCACTTGGTTGAGCCTGAATTACGTCGCCGGTAAGAGTGTCGAGCGCATGTTGTACATATCTAGCCTCCCTTCGATAAAAGCTAGCCATTTGGTTGTGTGCAATTGTAAAAACCCAGTGTGAGAAATTAACCCCATCGCGAAAATCAAAGCTATAAAGGCATCTCAACACCTTACCCATGGAATCACTTGCCAAGTCTTCGGCCGTTTCTGCACTGCCAGTTTTTGCAAGGAGGTAGTTAGCGACTCTATCATGATATGCTACATAGATGCATGCTTGAGCTTGCTCGTCTCCGGTTTTTGCCTCTGAAACAATCTCTCTTTCTGTACTTGCTTCTTTTCCTTGAAATATCATGGGTAGGTTCACTTCTGTGACTGTCTTTCCAAGAAATTTTTGTTCTAAAAAAACCATCGAAAGAAGAGTCGGTTCTGGTGCGATAATTTCTGGGGTATTTGTAGGCCTAACGGCGTGTTCTATAACCATTGAGTAATTGTAAACTTTGTAATCTGGAAATTAAAGTAGGCTGCGGCCGGTCATTTGCGAAGGTTTGGGAATTTGTAAAACACCAAGAATTGTTGGAGCAATATCAGCAAGAAGTCCCTGGGGAAGTTGCTGGTTTTGGCCACGAAGTTCGTTAAATACAAAGAGGGCTGGAACAGGGCTGATATTGTGCTCTGTATCTGGCTCACCCGTTGCAAGGTTTATCATCAATTCTGCATTGCCATGATCTGCAGTAATTATTAATCCCCCACCCGCGCCAAGAATAGCTTTTGACAAGATTCCTAAATTATGATCAATAGACTGAATCCCCTTGATTGTAGCGTTAATATCTCCAGTATGAGCTACCATGTCTGCATTGGCATAGTTTACGATAATAAAATCGTAAATTTTTGAATTTAATTTTTCTAAAATTTTAGCTGTAATTTGAGAAGCAGACATTTCTGGCGCTTGTATATATGTGGCAACTTTAGGTGAATTTATAAGCAATCTGTCTTCGCCTGGAAATGGTAATTCCAAACCACCATTAAAAAAATATGTGACGTGAGCATATTTTTCTGTCTCGGCTATATGTAGTTGGTGCATTGACCTTTCGGAAAATATACGCGCAATCGGCATAGGTACCTCTTCCGGACCGAAAGCGACATTAGAGATTGGAAGATTTCTTTCATATTTTGTCAAGGTTACAAAAAAAATATTTTTTAGTTTTTGGCCCCGATTGAAGGCCTTTACGGGATCACCCGATGATGTTTTTAGGTTATTTAGGTTATCCAGAACAAATGACTTTGTAATTTGTCTTGCCCTATCGGGCCTGTAATTAAAAAATATTATTGCATCGTTTTCGCGAACAGGACCAAGTGGAATATTAGATTCGTCAACCATAGTGCAAGGTTCTATAAATTCATCTGTTTTGCCTTCTTCATATGACTGGTCAACAGCGGATAATGCACTGCTAGTTTTTTTATCGCTTTTTCCGATAATAGCGTTATATGCTTTTTCTGTCCTTTCCCAACGGTTGTCTCTGTCCATGGCAAAATATCTTCCGCAGATAGATGCAATTTGTCCAAGGTTGTCTTTTTTGAGTTTATCTTCAAGTTCTGTTAGTACTGTTTTTGAAGATGTTGGAGGGCTATCTCGACCGTCAGTAAACAGATGAATTTTTATTCGTGAGCTAGGAATTTTATTTTTTTGTAAAAAAGTAAGAAGTGAATACAGGTGGCTTATTTCACTATGCACAGCGCCTAGACCTATCAAACCCATTAAGTGGATGTTTGAGTTATTTTTGTTTATATGTTGTAAGGCACCCAAAAAAGCCTGGTTTTGAAAAAATGATCCGTCGGCTATGGCGTTATTAAGACGCAGTAGATCCTGAAAAACAACTCTACCAGCACCAAGATTAATATGACCAACTTCGGAATTACCGAAAATACCGTCAGGCAAACCGACTGCCTGGCCGGATGCAACTAAAAGGCTGTGAGGATAAGAAAACCAAAGTTCATTAAAATTTATGGGGTTAGCGCGAGTTATAGCATTTCCAGAGCCAGCTTGAGCAAATCCCC
>CAYHKI010000028.1:0-3350 GCA_964357165.1 uncultured Gammaproteobacteria bacterium
ATCGTACCTTAATCAAATTCCTTCTAGGGGATTGCGATCGTTTCTAGAACTCGGGGGCTTACATGTTTTTTAGGCTTTGGAACCCAAAATGAAATCTTATAGGGCCTTGTCGGACTTGACTCCTTTATCTCTTGAGCCAATTCTTTAAATTTAGTTGATTCGCTCAATTTGTCGTTTAAAGATTCTGTGGCCCCAGCAGCATGATTGTAAGCCTGAAACCAATTGTGGTATCCATATAATGCACTGGGTAGACGAGGGCTACCACCAGCACCAGTTATATTGGGAGTTCCGTCCACAATAACAACATCACTATGTGTCTTTATCATGAAATCTAAAAATGATGGTGGAAATATTTTTTCAACCGACCATTGAGAAGCACCGCTGGAGCCAACTTTGTACGAACTTAGTGTAACACCTATTTCTTCTAAGTGCGATCTAAGCGGGTTGACCACAAAGTAGTCTCCATATCTTTGATTCCCTACAACTGTTACTTTTCTACCTTTTTCTACCCTTTCTCTCACAAACCAATAAAAAACTGCCGCTTCGTACGCAGCTGCTTCAGCCTCCATTTTTTCGTGTAGATCTAGTTCTCTTTGGATGTCCTCAGAGTGGAGAGATTCAATTGATAAAAACTGTTGATATGGGTCTGCTGATTTTCCTTGATATAGTTTCAGGTATTTTCCGTATTCAATGTCAATTTGTAGTGCATTATCGAAATTTAATCTTCCTTCAGACGTTTCTGACTTCAAAGCATTTAGTTCGTTAATTGCATTTTTGCCATTCCCGTCTACAAAATCAACTAATCTCTGTGTTGGAAAGTAGCCTGACTCCATCAGTGATATTATATTTTCGCTATTCGTTGAAAGTAATTCTGATTTATAAAGATTTTTAACAACAGGTTTTATATGGTAAGAGTCCTTTGGGAACTTGTTTATTTTGAAGTACGCTTCTTCTGCAACGCTTAGGGCGGTAAGATCTTTAGATAGTTTTTCTAATTGGTCGTGGTCAATTTCCCCCTCTAAATACTTGTTTGTCCAAAAAGAAAATATAGCTATTTTTGTTTCCAAATCTGTATCTGCAAGAGACAGAACTTCGGCACCAAAATCTACAACATTTTCAAAGCCACCTTTATCTTTAAGGATTTTTGTTTTTTCCAGAGTTTTATATACATCGATATTTGGGTTGATATGCATTTTTTCCACGATTGCAGAGAGTGATTCAATCTGCGCATCACGCGAGGCTCGCATATCGGAGGTCATGGTGTGTTTGTAATTTCTAAAATAGTAGGCAATTTGTCTGTCCCAATACCCGCTATCGCATAGTTTTCTCGCTAAATAGACTCTAAAGTTGTTTGGATAGGAATCATTTTTGAATAAATCTACTGCAATTTCTCGCGCTTTTGGGTCTTCGGCCTCGAGTAAACCCTTAAGGAGTCTTGAAATAACCTTTACATTTCCACCAGATGCAATTTCTTGTTGCAAAATATCCAACAATCTAACACTTGCCAAGTCTTTATTTGTGGAAACCAACCCCTCGACAAATGCTTTTGTGGAAGAGACGCTACGATCTTCTGTATAAACTGCGCTAACTGCATCTATTTGCGCATTTAAGTCTTTTTGTTTTTTTGAATTTCCAATTGCTACCGATACTCTAGTTTGAGGTTTTTGAGATTTAATTAAATCATCATCAGCCAGATTGAAATATCCGATCGCCTCATGAGTCTTATGAGAGTTTGATTTTAGTAAAGCTTCAACCTCTTCAATACTAATTGCAGTAATTTCTTCTTTAGTTAAACCTTTTTTCGCTTGCGCAACGGCTAATTTTGCAATCATATCAACCTGAGAAACAATTACTTCATCATCTAGTTCCTCATCAACTATCTTTTCAAGATAATGATGAATCAGCTTATCTGCTTCATGGAGAAAACCAAGATCTAAAGCAGTTTGAGTTAAGTCTTCAACTGCCATTAGCAGCTCCATCCTGTCTAACTTGTCTGCATCTTCTGCAGAGCTTAGCTTATAGAGGTGTTCTGTGCTCTCAAATAATAATCCGAAGATTGGTGCTGCGTTTTGGCCTAGTCCAGCTTTAGTCTTAGCAATGTTTGTAAGTAAATCTATTTTTTGTAAATAATCGTCGTCTCCTTCTGCAGCGATGTTTAAGGCGAGTCCGAGCATTGCACTAGGGTCTTCCCCGTAGGCCTTTTTGATCTTGGCCATGTCGCATGCAAACTCAACTTTTTTAGATGCCCAAGTATTTGGATTATTAAGAACTCCAGCGCTCATTATTTGCAGTCTAGAATATAAAGACTCATTTTTAACTCCATTTTCGGCTTGATACAAAACGGATTTTCTTGTTATTTCGGTTATGAATTCTGAATCTCCCGTTTTGTTAGCAACTTCCAATGCTTGCTCGGTTTCGCCTTTTTTTATTAATGCTCTTGCTGATTTACATAAGACCTGATCTATATATCTTTGCGTGTTGTACTTGCCCATTTGGGCAAATTCTACTGCTCGATTCGCAATACCTAGAGCCACAAAAGTTTCGGCAATAGAGTTGGCATCTATTTCAATTTCGTCCTGAGACATGCCCGAAACCAATTCTTCAAGTTCCTTGTCTGCTTGTATGCCTACTTCGCTCATTGAAGTTATTACTGCACATGTTTCTCTTACTTTTGTTGCGTCTATTGTTTGTCGTTTAGCCTTTTCGAGTGCCAGTTTATAAACATCTGAGGGGTCATCACCATTCTTTGCCTTTACCGTGGCTACTTGAGTATACCAGCCAGACCAAACGTCACCCCTTTGCAGTAATTGCTCTGCGGAGGCGTAATTTCCGCGCTTAGCATAGCCAAGAGCCATATTCGTTGATAAAGTTTCTTGTGTAACATTTTTTAAATTTCCCGATAAGAGGTTTTTAATTTCGTCTTCGGTTTTTCCTGCTTCGGCTAAAGATTGAGATATTTGTGATACTAAATAGCTATTGTCCAAACCAGAACCTAACGTTAATGCCAGATCAAAATTTAATTCTGCATTAAATGAAAAAACGAGCCTTGAGGCTAAAGTGCTTGGAGCAGGAGTCTCTTTAGATGTTTGCGCTTCTTTTGGTCGCTCCATTGAAGATTTGATTAATTATAGTGGAACATTAAATACTAAGAAAAAATTATTATTAATTCGTAAAAACCTGTGTGAATATTTTGCCATAAATTCCTCCGTCGATGACACCAATTCCGATTTTGGAAAAAGCGGGATCCAGAATGTTGCGCTTATGTCCTTCACTATTCATAAGACCTGAGTGGGCTCTTTTGACATCCGGTGCCAATGCAAGATTTTCTCCGACAAAATAATAAGATATGT
>CAYHKI010000028.1:3360-10443 GCA_964357165.1 uncultured Gammaproteobacteria bacterium
TGCGAGGCTGTAGCCGATTCCATTTTCATCTAGCCTGTCCCCTACATCTTTGCCGTCTTTGGAAAAATGCGAAAAATAACCATATGTGAACATGTTGCTTGAGTAATTTCTACCAACTTGTGAAAGTTTTTCATTCAAAATTAAAGTTTTGGCGCCCGATTTTTTTCTTTCAAGGTTTAAAAGCTCAAACATTTTTTGTTCACTTTGCTGATCTATGGCTTGATTAGGTTGCACAAAACCAAGAGTTATTGATCCTTTTTCTTCCGGTTTAACTGTCAAAAATATAAGACTTTTTTTGGTTAATGGACCAAATATTTTACTAAATGGTTTTTCTAAATATGTCGCCTGGTTGATTAGTGGTGATCCCATCTTAGAATTAAGTATGTTTTCTTTAATGTGAGCTGAGATTGGAAGTGATACCAAAAATAGGAACGTGAAGGATAGCACCAATAAAGAGCTTAGAATTGCCGGAATTATTCCCAGATATTTGTTAATTTTAAATTGATGAAGTTTTGTTGCAATTTTTGCAAACTGTTTGGTAAATAACCCAAAGAAAATAAATTCTGCTATAAACCAATTTAATAAAAATCCGATAGGGTTGGCGTAAATTGGGGACAAGTTAAAAAGTTTTGTAAAAATGCTCGCTGTGTATGGGTAAAGCAAAACTGCGCAAAGCAAAGAAAACAAAAAACCCAAAACATTGAAAGTTTGATTTATGAAACCTCTACGAACACCATCTAAAGCAAAAAGTATACAAATAAGAATAATTACCAAATCAACCCAATTCATCTGTTAGATTTTAGATTATTTGGCGAAGATAGTCGAATGTGGAAAATATGTGGGTCCGGAGGGATTCCCTTCACAAATGTTCAGGGTAAATTTCTCATCATTGCTGATTTTCTATGATTGAAATATAACCATCACTTCTTTTTGTTTTATCTCTCAAAAAATCAGCTATTTCTTTTTTAAGCTGCGGTCTATTGCTGGCCAAAGCGACCAAGCTTTGCATCGGTCGATTAGTAGTAACACCTAATTCACCAACACTATCTTTTATTTCTCTTAATATATTACTTACATCACCTGCAATATTGTCTGGCAAATCTCCCTCAAAATTCCTTTGTAAGCTTTGAGTCATTGACTCAACTAGTAGCCAACATTCATCCTCACTTAATCCTTTTTCTCTATCAATTGTTTTTTGAACATACTTTTCATAAATGTTTTTAGCGGTTGCCCATCTTGCACCTGTAGCAAATACAATAGATACTTCTCTATCAGGAGGAAAAGTTAAATCAATAAATATACCTGCCAAATGTTCAACAAAATCCTGACCCATTGTGTCCACAGCATCCTCCATAAAAGGTTTCCTTTTGATAAATCCCGCAATCGCTTTATCTTTTAAAGTGCTTAAATCAGCGTCTTTTAACAGTTCAGCTCTATCTTCCTCGTTAAATAGTTTCAAAAACTTCAAATATTCTCCAAGGCTAGTTGACAACAAGCTGTTTGCAAAAGATCGAGTGTTTAAACTATCGCTTCCGAGTCTCAACTCATTTAATCCTGGCGGTAATTTTCGAATTTCGTCAGGCCTTACGACTATTTCAGCACCTTCGGATTTTGAATCTGACATTATCTTTATTATATTTTAGGACAGGTAGAATATTCAACCTGTCGCTTTTAGATTGAAGCTAGATAAAATTTTGTGGGTCCGGAGGGATTCGAACCCTCAACCAATTGCTTAAAAGGCAACTGCTCTACCATTGAGCTACAGACCCATTTGTTTATTTATTAACCACTCGATGTATTTTTTACTTTTATAAGATTTTAATTTCTTTTTCCTTTGCCTTGCTTCTGCAATATTACCGAACTCTTCCTTGTAAACCAATTTATCAGTTTTTAATACTCTCGTTGTCCTTGTTGAGCCAGAAACGTGCTGTTTTAATCTTTGACTTAAATTACTAGTAGATCCGATATAATATCTATTAGTAGATTTATTTTTTAAGATGTATAACCAACACATTTGCAACTGTTCTACCATTGACCCCGATAGATCTATCTTATCGGGGTTGAGCTACAGACCCTCGTCGCAATAAACTCATTTTCTATAATCTTTTTGTTAGAAAAAAGATAAATATCAATTCGTTATTGCTCCTCTTCAAATACTAACGTATTTGAGATTTTAGTACAAAGCCAATAACAGATTATAGTAAATTTGCCTCATTTGTTCAATTAACCCCGATTAAATCGGGGTTGACCCCAATTAAAACGGGGTGAAATTTGATTTATTGTTTTTTTTTACTTTAAATAGAGTTAGTGACTCAATTTGTCTTAATACTATTTAGAGTGAAAGGAGGTGAAAATGATTGTAGAAGATTTGTCCACAGCGGTTTCTTCGATTGTTTTAAATGCACTAGCTACATTTATTAACTTTATTCCGTCCCTAGTTGGGGGTTTGATAATTTTTATAATGGGCCTGGTAATTGCCGCGGTTATGTATAGAGTAATTATCGGTATCCTAAAGCTGGTTCAGCTAGAAAAACTTTTGGCACGTTATGGAGTGGTTAAGTTGGAAGGCCATGATATTGAATGGAGCGAAATAATTGCAGAAATTACACGTTGGAGCATTATTATTATTTTTCTGGTTCCGACTTTGGACGCTTGGAAGCTAAACGCAGTAAATACAGTTTTAAACCGTGTGATCCTGTATATTCCAAACGTTATTGTAGCCGTAGTTTTAGCTATGGTGGGGATGGTTTTTGCAAGACTTGGCTATAAGGTAGCCAGCAGTATGTCTAAAAATCTAGGAAAACAGCTTTCCCATTCGGTTGGTTTGATTGCCCAATGGTCCATTGTGATTTTTGTGGGATTTTTAGTACTGCATCAATTGGGGGTTGCCCAAGAAATGCTGCGAATACTTTTTGGTGGCATCGTGGCAATGTTAACCATTGCCGGAGGTTTGGCATTTGGACTTGGCGGCAAGGAAACGGCAAAGGAAATTTTGGAATCTATTGCCAAAAAGTTTAGGCAGTAGAAGGAAACAATAATAGCTTTGGTTAGAGCTTACTGAGTTTTTGTGGTAAAATTTGTAGGCTATTTTGGCCCTATTTTGAGCAAAGCGAGAATCAGGGTCGAATGTAGTGAGGCCCTATCGTCTCTGCCCCGCTAAGCGGGGTAAAGTTAGGACGGGACCCTTTTCCACCACAGTGGACCCTCTTTATGGGGGCAAGGTCCAAAGAAAATGTGCTACTTATATATTTTAAAAAGTTATAATTTTGGCAGAAGATATATAGGTATTACGGGTAATATCGACACTAGGCTTAGTAAACATAATTCAGGTGGTGTTCGATCTACTAAAGCTTATAGACCTTGGGTATTGGCATACAAGGAAGAATTTGAAACCAAAAAAAAAGCACGGATAAGAGAATTAGAATTAAAGAAAAGCGGAAACAAAAGAGAAGAAGTATTTAAGAAAATAGAAGTTTAAATTTAATGGAAGGCTCCATCGTCTATCGGTTAGGACGGGACCCTTTCAAGGTCCAAAGCGGGGTTCGATTCCCCGTGGAGCCACAATTAGGTTCTTCATTAAATTTAAATGACCTTAATTTGAGGGCAAGGTTCAAAGTAGGGTTCGTTTACACTGAATGCAATGAAGTGACTCCCCGTAGGGCCACAGGAGAAATTTGAATGACTCAAGAACACTTAAATAAAAAGGATATTCCAACTGCGCATAAAGGGCTTTATGCTGCTTATCGAGCGGATGCAATGAAACAAGTCGCCAGAAAAATGCGCTTGCCTTTTAAAATACTGGCAAGGACAGGTGAAGGTTATCCTCCAGATCATACCGTACCAGAAAAGATGGCCTACGTTAGCCTTGATGTAAAGAATAAACACGAACAATTTTGGAAGAAGGTTAATGATATCGCTCCATTGCCAACAGATCCTACCGAAATTTTATCAGGAGCCTATTTGCACTAAAGGCTATATACGGCGCGAAAATCGTGGAGCCACAGCTCCAAGTCAGCCTCATTTTTTGAATACCCCAAGGTGTTAAATGGAACTTTAGCTTGAAAGAACTATGAGAAGAAAGTTGGCATAAATCCCTGACTTCTATTTTTTATATAGATGTCAGAGATTTTTCTGCCTAATCTTGCCAGCTCTTCTGGATCCAAGTTTTCTTTGCTAAAAATTGGATCACCAATGGGTTTGTCCATCGAAAAAGACTTTTCAAGTAAATGTGAATAAAACGAGTAATATGTACCAATTTTCCATGCTAATTCGCCAGTATCTTCTTTTTCAACAAGACTAAGTTCTTCGCCTGCATATTCTGGCAGTCCATTATAAAAAACTACTGTCGCAAAATTTCTTTCTGGTTCAGATAGAGTTATTTGCATTGTTGCCGTACCTTGGCCTGCAAACTCCATAGAGTTTTCATCATATTCCTCGTCTCCGCCTCCAGATTTGTAAATTAAATGCATTAAATTCTTTAATTCCTCTGGCGTTAATTCCTGTTTACGTTTTAATTTTTCAATTTCAGCAAACTGTTTAAGTAAATCTAAACCTTGATCGAAGTATCTTTCGTATTCCGAATGTGATAGCTGTTTTAAATCAATCAATTCTGGTCCTTTTTTAGACCTATCGTAAGTTTTTCTGATTGTTCTCCCTGCGATAATAATTGCTGGTATTTCTGGATTGCTTGCTTCCTGTGGATTGACCCAAAGTGATCCGTATTGCAAAGTTTTTCCGTCTCCGCGATAGGTGACAGGAAAATATGGAACTATTTGGTCTACTGCAAGCTTAAGTTCTTCATTTTTTAAGACAACTTTCCTTTTTTTAAACTCTGAAGCTTGAATAATATTCGGGTCAACAGTATCTCTTTCTCCCATAATAACGCTGAAATATAGACTTATTAGGTAAAGATGTCAAGAATTACGATTCAACCCCCGAGCGGGAGATAGTCAAACGCATTTTTACTAGATACATTTAGGCTTGTTGTAATGATTTGAATTCAGAGAAGACTTGGTTCTCCTTCGACTCTGGTTCGATTTCACTCACCATCGCTCAGAATAAACACTGTTTAACCATCCGAAGCTCGAAGAGCGGAGGAGGGCGAAAATCGTGGGGCCACAGCTCTTTCACTTTAATTTGAGGGGACAAGGTTCAAAGCGGGGTTCGTTTCCCCGTGGAGCCACAAATTTAGTTTTGCACCAGTCAAATTGAATTTGTGATTCACTTGTAATTGAAGCCTCGTTCGGTTTTTCGGAATACTATTGATAAAAATATATTTCAATAGTAGTGTAGAAAAATGCAGATTTACAAAGTAAATTGCAATTCCCAAACCCGTGGAACCACTTAAGATTTAGTCTAGCTTCAACAGGCTAGAAATTGAGGGTTCTAAAAAAGGGCTAAGAGCTCGAACCCCTTCATATTCATAGGCGAATTTAGCCTTTTACATTTGCAATGAACGGTAAAATTGTTATACTTAAATGGTGAGAAAAGGTTTTGCCTTACCTTTGATTTTGGTAATTCTTGTTGTCAGTGCGACTGTAATTGCAGGTGTTTACTATTTACTTAAACCTAAGACTGCAACACAACCTCAATCGGACAATTCTACCCTGACATCCACAACATCATCACCAGAAGCGAAATCAACTCCAGCACCTGACGCTACCGAAAACTGGAACGCATATACCTTTAAACAATTAGGACTTTTTCTTAAATATCCCAACACGTGGCAATTCGACTCTCCAGACCCTAAACGTCTAACAATCACCAGGGCAACTGATAAAAAGGCAACGGGAGATTATACTCCAGGTACAGCATCAATTCTTGTCGATGCAAGGGCGGGTATGGATCAAGAAACATTGCAAGCTTATTCTGCCGGGGTAACAAAGACAGAAGAAGTCACAATCGACGGCATAAAGGCTAAAAAATACACAGGGGCAGAAGGTATAGGAGTGTATTTTGTGCGTATAATCGCACAACCCAAAGACACTTACACTTATATAATCAGCTTTTCGACACAAGATGCGGATTTACTTAGCGATTTAACAAATGAATTCAACCAAATAATATCCACAATTAAATTTGTACCAATCGTAAATTAGAAAACTTATAAAAGCTTCAAGGAATACAAAGCCTTCAGTTCAGATATGATAAAATCCAGTTCTAAGTAGACCCCTTTGGGTCCACACTAGCCTCAAACTTAAAACCATATAAACCTTTATTCAGATTTTTAAAGCCAAAAAAGTTCGAATATCTGTGCCAGCGAGTTAATTTTTAGCATTGGAGTCTGCTTTTTGCCAGAGAGGAACTCTGTTATAAACAGTAGCTGTTATTCTTATTATTACTGGGAATAATGTTTTTATTGTAGGCATTCTTTTGTTAATAGCCACAACTTCTAGGGAGTCATTCTTGTAAACAATTTCAGTTTGTGGTTGGTCGTCTTCAAATGCTTCATTAACTTCTCCCCTATCCCAGAAGTGTTCGAATATAAGACTACTTTGCCTTTTATCGTTGTATTTTGTTGCAACATAAAAGCCGATTCGATATTCTCTTACACCAAATCTAACCTCACTTCTTTTGGTTTCGTCAAAAGAAGCATTGACCTGACCTGCGCTAGTTGCTCCCGCTCTTAATTCAGATTTAGAAGGACGTGTATATGATGCACTTCCCTTGAATCTCCCAGAAGCCAACACCCTAGAGTTAAGTGCGTTTACAACGTCTTGTGCGTCTTGAACATGGGTGCTTGGGTCGAATTCATCCGACTGTAGTTCACATACCCTATTAACTTTAGCTGCTATTAAGAGTTGCTCTTGCGGTTCTAGGTAATTCTCACGTTCACCTGACATTT
Organism: uncultured Gammaproteobacteria bacterium; assembly: GCA_964357165.1. Taxonomy (GTDB): domain Bacteria; phylum Patescibacteriota; class Microgenomatia; order Curtissbacterales; family GWA2-41-24; genus CAYHKI01. The sequence continues at coordinate 10,205 of CAYHKI010000028.1, forward strand.
GACTGCAAATTATACCAGAACAGCCAATTCAATACCCGAATAGGAGATAATTTAGCCCGTTTTGTTTGGAACACCCAAGCTCATATATAATGATTTGAGTTCGGAGAAGACTGGTCCCCTTCAAGTATTCAGGGTAAACACTGCCAAAACCTTGGGGCAACAAAACATTGACACTCTTCGGAAAATTTTGTACAATTCAGTCAGAATTATCACGAAAAACGCCTTATAAAGTTCCGTCT
>CAYHKI010000029.1:0-10145 GCA_964357165.1 uncultured Gammaproteobacteria bacterium
GGCCCCATCGTCTATCGGTTAGGACATTTGCTTTTCAAGCAAAGAAGAGGAGTTCGACTCTCCTTGGGGCTGCATTGTAGGATAGCTTGAATATTTAGCTATCAAGTTGAATGGATTTCGTAAGGTAAAATCTAGGTTTCTGGCATTTAATTGGCAGTTCTGAAGTAAATAACCAAGAAATTGTCTTTTTTCTTCTGGTTCCGAACTCTTAATAATCTCAGTTGCTCGTTTTGCTAGATTTAACACGGTAGAAGCTGTGATATGAAATTCTTTGTCGGCATTTGTATGATCCTCTTTTTGAAGAAGGATGTCGGCTTGTAATTCCTTTTCCTTTTTAAACTTTGTGTCATACATATCCTGAGTAATACTACTAGCTAGGAGTAAGTCCAAGAGCTTATCAATTCTGATTTGGCTTTCCATATATTTTCGGTCCAGTGTCTTTATGGCCTCATCGTGATAGATGGTCTTAGCTTCGCTATATGTCCTTAGGTCCTCAACAAGCCGATCAATCTTGTCTTGGGGCAATTCAAGCGGCTTCAGGGCCTTATAAACGGCCTTAAGCAGGTCAGCTTCGGCTACATACTCTTTCTTTGCGTGAACTTTTTTGTAGTTAGTGCAGGCATAGAGAATATATTTATCTTTTTTAAACTCTGGCGTTATAGTGCAACCGCAAACTGCACATTTAATCAGACCCTTAAAAGCGTAGGGTTTGCTTTTGAACTTGTAGGGCGTTTTCTTCCAGCTCGTTCTTTTTTCTTGTGCCCTCAAAAAAGTTTCACGATTAATGATTGGCGGATACCTATGAGGATATTCTTTGCCTTTAACAACCATAATCCCATAATAGAATGAGTCCATTAATATTCTATGGATACCACCAGCTCTCACTGGTTTATTTATCGTATTTCTGAACCCTTCCTTTTTCATCCTTTCAGCTAGGAGGTTTAGAGAAGTCCCTGCGATATAATACTCAAATATTTTTCTTATAAAGTGTGCTCGTTCAGGATCTTGAACAATGTCTCTGGTTCCATCTTCTCTGGTTATGTTCATATAGCCCATTCGTGGTCGTCCGATCCATTGGCCGTTTCGTAATCTGCCCTCAATACTTCGTTTTACATTATCGCTTAACTGCAAAACATAGCTTCTGGCAAACATAACGCCCATATCCCAGCGTAACAGTTCGGAGCTGTTTGATTTATCACTTACAACGAGGCCCTCTCTTAAAAAATGGATTTCTAGCTTTCCGCTTTTTCTAAACTCATCCAACATAACCGACTCCTTAAAACTTCTTTGGAGTCGGTCTATGGTTTCTACCACAAGGGCAGTAGGTTCTTTGGATTGCCTGATTTCATCAATAACTTTCTCAAACTTCTTTCTCTGGTCTTTCGTTGATGACTCATCAAATTGATACTCGCTTTTAATATCCAGCTTCTTGTCTTTGCACCATTGCCGAGAACGAGCTAACTGAGCAGGTATAGATTGCCCTTCAAGCTGATCTTCTTTTGAAACTCTTGCTAGGATTATTGCTTTCATTTGCTTGAGACTGCATTCAGAAATCTACTAAATTCCTTAGCATCAATTCTGAGCTCTTTGCCGATCTTATAAGCTTTTAATTTCTTAGCCTTAATATATCGGTAAATTGTCATTACGTTTACTCTTAATTTGTCGGCCAATTCTTGGGCCGTGAAAAATTCTTTGTCCATATTAGTTATAATTATACTTTACAATGGTTTACAAGGCAAATCCAGCTTTTCTGTGGGCAACTTTTGTTCTCTTTGCTTTTTCTCAAATTCCTTATCTACCGACTGCCAACTATTATCTTTATTATTCATAACATTTTCTATGCACTTGGCCATAAATTCAGTTCTTGACCAGAATGCTTCCTCACATTCCCACCAATATTCTTTTAGACGGTATAGCTCAACTTCGGTGATCTCACGATCATAATTAGCTTCTGCAAATGATTGTATCTCTTCTTCAGTAATTTCTAAATTAATAATTATATTGTCCATAGTTTCAAATTAATTGGTTAATAAACGGTTTCATAGTTTTTAGGGCCCGTTAATCCTAAGCGGTTCAAACTTCTTTATAGCATCCTTTATCTCATTGACCCATTCATACTGATAACGAGCCAACTTAAGCTTCTTAAAATCATCCGCAATCCTATACCAAGATCTTTGAGAAGATAACTGAGACAATAGAAGCCTTAGCTCTCGTATTCCTAAATCTTTGACGATTATATAAAGACCAGCAAGATATATAACTTCTTTGGGCTTAACTTTTTTATCTTTTTTGATAATTCTCTGTATTATTCTTTGCGGATTATTTAGAGGCTGGAATAAGAAAGTGTTACCATCCAAAATCATCTCTTCCCAATAATGATTTACAATTTTCTGACATACATCTTTTTTGAAAATATCTTTTAGTTTTGGATGCTCTGGCAGGCCTAACTTTTTAAGAACCGAGTTCATCTTTTGTTTTTGAGATAGTCTAGCTTCAATTCTTATAATCTCGGGCAAGTTCTTGTTGGCTAGGTAATCAAATAGACTTAACTGGTTAATCTTATTTTCTTTATCTATCGCTCTCTTGTCTGGTTTTTTGAGATCTCGGACTTTGTCATAAAGCACTAATGCGTGTGATTTAGCGTAATACTGAAGAGAATGGCCACCATTACGGAAATCCTTATGATCCATATCTAGCTTCTGCGTAAGATTAATTTTTGAAAGTTCTTTGATAACTGCGATTGAGGTGTAGCCCTTTTTGAGTCTGATATTCTTGGAAGCGTGGAAAGCTGATACGTCAGCATTGAATAGGTCTTCGGTGTTAATGCGAACTCCTCGTTCTTCCAGCTGTCTTTTGAGCTTGTTTACTAGTAGGCTCAAATCGTTTTCTTCAAGCTCGTTGAGATTATTGCTGAATAGGATCTTTGGAGCTGAAAATTCAACTTTTAATTCAATTATTCTGCCTCGTCTGTAGAGCGTTAGGCGTGGTTGGTAGCCCTTTTCCATCAGGGAGCTGTCATTAGGGTTGTTGTAGAACTTCTTATAAAACTCTTTGCCATAAGCAACTTCTTCTTTTGTTGCAACACCAAAATTCACAATTTGCTCAATAAAGAATTTACCAGTCGGGAATTTTAGAATTACAGTATCAATCATTGGTTTTAACCTCATAGTTATGAGGATTAAGGCGCTTATCTACTTGAAGAAGCAGCTTAAAGAAAGCTGTTAGATTATCCTGATCAAAATTATCTTCTTTTGGTTGTAGCTCTTGTTTCTCGGACATAAAAAAACCTGACTTTTATTTCAGGTTATCCCACTCCTTACTTAAGACGACTTAAGACAGATCTAAGACAAGTATTTCTCGTTTATTTTTACTGATTGTCTTGTAGTAATAAAGAAATCTTCAATGCCTTTAGCCTTTATTTTTTGGCCTATTTGGTAAATGGCGTTATAGAATTTTTTATCTTCATTAATAGTTCCAGAGTCATCATATCTTTCTGCAATTTCAGAGAAAAACCACTCTTTGGCCAGTATATCAGGGCTTTCAAATATAATCCTTAGGGTATGATATTGATCGCTAAATTTTTTAATTTTTATTTCTATGCCATTAACTGTCAAACGAGATTTAGCCCCATCAAATAAAAGATTAGTTTGCTCTAATCCTATACCCAGTTCTTTAAGCATCAAAGGCGTCAATTGAATTTTAACGCTATTTCTAAGGCCGCCCATTTCTTCGCTAAAATGCCAATTATTACCGAGAGAAAATATTTTGATGTAGCCAAGTTTTTCAAAAGCAAAAATGGCGTGTTGGAAAAAGAATTGCCTCTTTGCGTATCGTTGTTTTAGGCTATTCTCGTCATCCCTATCTTCTGACGATACTTCTTCAAAAGGATTTTCAAATATAAAGATATTCCCATAGTTCTCTTGCATTTTTCGTAGTCGCTCAAGCATTAACTTCTTATGCTTACTGAAGGTATAGATATTTTGATTTTGTAAAACTGAGACCTCGCCAACCCTTCTATCACGAAAAGGTTCTGCTAGCTCATCACTAATAAATTTATCCAAGTAAGCATCAAGATCTTTCTTTAGTATCTCAAGCGTTTGCTTTTCTGGCGCAATCTCAAATGATGTCCAATTTACAATATCATTGGAAATTTTTTTGGCCATAAATCCTACAGAATTTTCGGGCTCATTAATACTAACTAACCCGTCACTCATTTTAATAATATCTTTCAGATCTGCGAGGTCAAATTTATTAGCGAATATCTTTGCGAGTAACTTACCCTCTATTGAGGGCGGCTTTTTCTCTATTTCATTTAATGCCCATCTATATGCTCCCTTATAATCTCTTGGCTGAGTCGGCGGAACGAATATCGTTTTGCCACTAATTGCAGGACTATCTTCAATTGGTGTTCCAATCTTTTCAAACATATCTTTTAGTCCGTGTTTTTTCTTATATTTACGAAATGCCTCTAGATCTTTGATATATTTTTTATAGACAGCTTCATATCCTGGCAGGGGTTTATTCGTCTTTGGATCAATCAAACTTTTTTCATATTCTTCGGCGAATGCAGAGCTCATTGTTGAAAAATTCTTTAGCAGAAGACCATATTCCTCAGAAACCTTAACCAGAAATTTAACAAGTATTTTTATATCCCAATCAATTGGGTGCCAAGAGGCAATAAAAAAATAATGAGAAGCATTCTTGCCAGAAATGTGCTTTCTGGTTATAGAGTCCAAGACAAATAGGGCATCATCATCAATATAGTGCCAACCTCTCGGATCATCAATCCAAGACAGTTTTCTTTTTTGGGATACTTCCATTGTTCTTTACAATACTTTACATTTATCTATAATTCAACTCGTGTAGCCGATCCAGCATAGGGACGGCTAATTTATTCTATTAAAAAAGGGTGTGATGCCAATTGATTGCCGTTGTGTTTCGCGACGGATGAGACAAGGTTCCTTTTACTTGCTTTATGTGTGTATGTATATATGTATGTGCACCATTGTGCTTTTGCAGAAAGAGAATTTTTACATCACATCCTTTTTTAGTCGAATAAAAATGCGAGTAAATTTATTAGAAAAACCCGAAGTCATAAAAGATAAATTTTATCAGCTTAAAACGCTACAGGATGTTGCTGATATATTAGAGGTAGATCATAAAACCCTCGTTTACTTACTTTATAGAAAAAACAAACCACCAAATTACAAAGAATTTGTTATAAAAAAGAGGTCTGGAAGCGAGAGAAAAATACTTGCTCCTATCTCGACCTTGAAAATATTGCAGAGGAAACTAAATTATATTCTTTCTATCTGCTATCAACCGAGGCCTTCCGTTCAAGGCTTTGTAAAAGATAGGAATATTGTAACGAATGCAGCCGTTCATTCAGGTAAAAAAGTAGTTCTCAACCTTGATTTAAAAGACTTCTTCCCATCAATTAATTTTGGGAGGGTGAGAGGCCTTTTTATGAAGGCGCCATTTGGCTTAACACCTTCTGTGGCTACGGCATTGGCTAATATTTGTTGCTCTAATAACCAACTACCTCAAGGAGCCCCAACTTCCCCGATTATATCTAATTTGATTTGCTCTAGAATGGATGGACAATTTCAGGCATTAGCTAAGAAATACAATGCCGTTTATACTCGCTATGCAGACGACATTACTTTCTCAACGAGAGAACTATTTTTTCACAAAGAGATCCTTGAGACAGGAAATGTGCCCTTGCTTGGAAAAGGAATTTCTTCAATCGTATCTTCAAATGGATTTATTATTAATGACTCAAAGACAAGGGTATTGAGAACAGGCAAGAGGCAAGAGGTAACTGGATTGGTTACTAATAATAGCCCTAATATTAAGAGGCAATATGTAAGAGACGTGAGGGTATTGCTAGATAAGTGGAAAAAATATGGCCTAGAAGTAGCAAAAGAAAAATATTTCGAGAATCGAGTTAAGGAGCGAGCTCCTCATATTAAATCTGTTGATTTTTCTAGAATAATTGAAGGTAAAATAAACTTTGTGAAGATGGTTAAAGGTCAAAAAAACCGTGTTTATAGAAACCTGATCAATAAGTTCAACGACGTCAGTAGAAGCGGATACCCCCTTTTACCACTCGATGATTACAAAATTATAAACGAGTCGGTCTGGATGGTAGAGAGTAATGGAAAGCCCAATGGCACGGCTTTTATGCTCGAGGGCGTAGGCCTAGTGACTTGTGCACACGTATTTGATCTAAATGAAAAAATTATTGTCTATAAGCTTAACGGAAGTCCAGAAAAATACAGAGCATCTGTAAAATCTAAAATTGCATTACTTGACTTGGCTATTTTGGAGCCAGAAGATGTGGGTGGTAAAATATTTCCTAGTGTAAAAATAGCTGGACAAGATGTCTTGGTGGGCGAAAAAGTTCTTGCCGTAGGTTACCCTCAATATTTTCCAAGCAGTGAGCCTCAGCAATATCCTGCCAGCGTATCATCCCTCACAGATATTGGTCTTCGGCCCTATATTGTTATCGATAGGCCTTTATATGTTGGTATGAGCGGCGGGGTGTTACTTAATTCTAAGGATGAAGCAATTGGCGTGTTGGCTCGAGGAGCAAGTGATGCCGAGAGTTCTAAGGGAGTAATCGGATTTAGCGCCATTCCAATCAAATTTATTAAAGAGCTACCCAATTATGCCGAATAACAATAAATGTTGGATTTTTGGAGATGAGTCGGGCCGATTAGGACAGGACCGATTTTTTGCAATTGGAATTATTGGCACGAGAAAGCCAAAAGAGGTTATCGAAATCCTTAGAAACATAAGAAAGAAGACCGAATATTTTGATGAGGTTAGTTACAAATCCAGTAATCAAAAAAGGACCCTCTGCTGTATTAGGTGGATGGACTGGTTTTTTTCTGGTCAAGATTTAGCCCACTTTAAGATACTTATAAAAGACTCTGCTGATTATGACATTAATTACTACGAGGACAATAAATACCAAGCAGGAGCGGCACAGCTTGCTTATTGTGAGTCCTATAAAGAGGTAATGAATAATTTTGCCTGCTATACTGCTGACGCAAAGGGGTTTGTATATAGTAAAATTGGTTTAGAAAAAATGAATGTGGAGGAACATCTAGTAGGAAAGGTCCGTGGTCTATTGAAAGAAAATTGCCATTCCAAGCACTCTTCAGAAAAGAAAAAGGATGATAGTGGCTATACTGGTTCGGCAGAAATACTTCAACTATGCGACCTACTCACTAGCTCTACCAGAGGATTATGTTGCTCACTTTTTGGGGAAGAAACAAGTGAAAGTTGGGATAAAAATACCTTAAGAAAAAATATACATTACTACATACCAGATATAAAGGAAAAACTGTCTAATAATAGGAATATTTATTTCCCAAAATACCAACCTTTTGAGGAGCAGATGTTCGTTATATACAAATGGAGGGGTGGGGTAAAACGCCAAAATGCCCCTATCCTTCGCAGGATGTAAGGATAAATCCTTACTTTTTGGGGCATCTTGGGCTTGTATATACATCTTAACAATTGAATGGAAAGTATGCAAAATTCAATTATTAACATTATAATACTAAGATGTAGTCAGGTTACTTTTTGGTTGCTGGATTAAAGAAAAGAATAAGAAAAAATAAATGAACAAACAGCTTAACTACCATTTTCAAGCTTGGAAGTTTCACAGAGGATTAGCTCTGGATATTTTAAAGTCTATTGACGATGATCAGCTCAATCTGACCGTAGGTAAGAATATGGGAACTCTTGGTCAACAGTTCAGGCACATTGCTAAGATTGAATTGGAGTATATTGATGCGATTAAAAATAAGAGGGTTGCCCCAGTTTCGGGCCGACTAGATAAATCACTTTCAAATTCAAAAGAAGAATTACTGAACGTTTTTGGTCAAAACCGAAAAGAGCTAACAGAGCTCCTCAATTCAATACAAGACCCAGAAAGCTATATGATTGACTGGACGCATTGGGATGTTAAAGAAATGAATTTAATTGACCACATTCAAGCCTTAGCTGATCACAATAATCTGCATAACGGGGAAATTATTGTTTATGTAAAAACCCACGACATTCCATTTCCAAAAAGCTGGGAACCTTGGGGATTATGATGGAAGAAAATAATATCAAAAAATTTGGTTGGTTAGACATACCAAAATCAATTTGGTATTTTTTGGATAAAGACAAGCCAAGATGGGTGTTTTTTAATATCCTACTATTTGTAATTTTATTCTATGATCTTGTTCCAGCATTCATTGTCGGGAAGATAATTGATTTCTTTACTCAATATCACGCAGGCGACTCGCTTCGCACTTTCTATCTCTACGCTATCTTTTTGGGAGCAGCACACACTATAGTTTCTTTGATTAGATTAGGAAGTAAGAATAGGCTTTCTAAAATAGGCATCTCAGCTAGAACTCGTGCACGAATATCGGGGTTTGAAAGCTTGATAAATCTGCCTCTTCAATGGCACGCTCAAGAGAATGCAGGAAACAAAATTGAAAGAGTATTTACGGGTAGCCAGGCCATAAGAGAGTGGTCTCATTTTAACAGTAACACCTCATTTCCGATCGCCGTTTCTTTTATTGGGGTTTTGACTGTATTTATTTTTTTAAGCCCGATATTTTTTGTATTCCTGCTTTCCTATACTTTCCTGTTCTTTCTAACAGAGTGGTATTTTAATAGGAAAATAGCCGCACTGAATGACGCATATAATCGCTCTAATCAAGCGGCCACGGGAACTTATATGGAAAGCACCAGCAATCTTTTATCAATTAAAGCTATGGGTTCTGAAAAGCACCTTAATTTGCGAGTTCAAAAAAGCGAAGAGTCTGCCAAAAAACTTCAGCACACTATTTCTGATACAGGCATTCGCAAGTGGTATACATTCCAAACCATTAATGGAGTTTCTTTTACCTTATTCTTCTTTCTATTAGGGCATCAGCTAGTTGGTGGGTTAATCACGGTTGGTTCAATCCTTGTATATTATACTTACTTCAACAAACTTCGTGAGGCTGCAAGTGATGCTACAGACGCTGCTACAAAAGTTATTAGTCTTAAGTCGGATTTGGCCAATATGATGCCTATATTCCTAGATCAATCAACTATAAAAACAGGTCATCAGAAGTTCCCAAAGAAGTGGGATAAGATAAAAATTGTTAATGGTGATTTTGCCTATCCCTCTGGGAAAAAGGCCCTCAATAGCATCAGCTTATCTTTGGCAAGAAATGAGAAGCTGGGAATAGCAGGAGCTTCAGGAAGCGGTAAATCAACACTTGTGAAAATGCTATTGGGACTATATGCACTTGAGAGTGGTGAGTTTAGAATTGGCGAAAAGAACTATTACGATATTGCTCACGATGATTTAATTAAAAATATAGCCGTAGTATTGCAAGAAACCGAACTCTTTAACTTATCTCTTCGGGACAATATTACTGGACTTAAAAATGTAGACGAAGATTTGCTAGAGCGGGCTTTGGATATATCTCAGCTTAAGGATGTTTTGAAAAAGTTGCCTGAGGGATTGGATACACTTGTTGGAGAGAAAGGCTACAAGTTGTCTGGGGGCGAAAGACAGCGATTGGGCATTGCTAGAGCTATCTGTAAAGATGCACCGATCTTGCTTCTTGATGAAGCCACATCCGCATTAGATAGTAAGACCGAAAAGAAAATTATGGATAAACTGATGGCTAAATTCAGTAATAATAAGACCCTTATTATTATCGCTCATCGTATTTCTACGCTTAAAGATACTGATAGAGTAGTAGTATTTGAAGACGGCTATATTCTTGAAGAAGGAACTTATGATAGTCTGATTGAGGACTCTAGCTCTCATCTTGGACAATTGTATGTCCTTCAGGGAGGATCAAATAGTTAAATCACATTAAATCCAAAGGATGTCATTGGCTGTAAATCTCGCTTAATAATAGCCCAATTTATAGTTCTGAACGCATCCCTTAGCCCCTGCAATCTATCCACAACACACCATGGATAACAAAGTAATCTATCCACCAAAATACGAAGAAATAAAAGGACCTGTTATTTTTCTGGCTGGTCCGATTCAAGGAGCACCAGATTGGCAGAAGGAGGTCATAAAAATAATTCATTCCCTTCGCCCAGATGTCTATATCGCTAACCCTCGACGG